>NZ_QPID01000008.1 GCF_003336225.1 Corallincola holothuriorum | reverse complement strand
GAAGTGCTGATCCAGCAGCGTTTGCAGTGTCCTTTTCATGGACTAAGCTATAGCAAACCACTGTTTATTTATCCAGCAATCTAGCAAAAAAAGACTTCCCCGAGGCCTGCCTCGGCGAGTACAACGCTAAGTAGGTATACACGGACCATCTATCTGGATAAGGGGTACATGTATACCTATCACCCCAAACCGGAAAGATCTCGTCTAACCTACTTTCTATTAATTATTTTTTAATCATAACTCACTGATTACTCGATTTTTACTCTCTTTTTCACAAAGTCCGTCGAAATTAGTGCCAGATCGCGATTTGACAGATATCACATGGTCACCCATACAGTATTGTATATTTATACAGCACAAATCAGCGCAGACATGGAACAGTCCCCGAAAAAACTTCAGCAACGCTTTCATGAAACCATCATGCATTATCATTTCGCCCTAAAAACTGAAAAGACCTACTGGCATTGGATAAGACGATTTATCTTATTTAACAATAAGGTGCATCCAGATAAATTGACAAAAAGTGATGTTGAACGATTCCTGACTCACCTTGCCGTCAATAGGCTAGTTGCTCCGGCAACACAAAATATCGCCCTGAACGCTCTGTTATTCCTGTATCAAAAAGTACTAGGACGGGACATGGACAATATTCGGGCACAACGCGCTAAGCCGAAAGTGAAAATTCCCGTGGTATTAACCCACAACGAAGTGCGTGCGGTGATCGCACAGCTAAAGGGTCATTATCAGCTTATGGCTTGTCTGATGTATGGCGCAGGGCTGAGGTTAAGTGAATGCCTTCGCTTGCGTATCGAGGCACTTAATTTTGAACAGATGACTATCACGATTAGGCGTGGGAAAGGAGGCAAAGACCGTGTCACGCTACTGCCTGACAATTTGCGCTCTCAGTTGCGTGTGCAAGCGGAGAAAGTACGGCTAATCCATGCTCAGGATAAACTAGAAGGCTTCGGTGAAGCTTCTATGCCTGACGCCCTCGGCAGAAAATATCCCCATGTGGCAAAAAGTTATTATTGGCAGTATCTGTTCCCTTCTCCTAATCGCGCCATAGACCCACGTTCGGGGCGAGAAAAGCGGCATCATTTATTGGAGAAGGGACTTCAACGCGCAGTTCGCTCTGCAGCCGTGCGCGCAAAGATCGATAAACATGTGACCTGCCATACGTTGCGCCACAGTTTTGCAACACACCTTCTGCAACAGGGGACGGATCTACGCACGATACAAGAATTACTGGGACATGAAGATATCACCACCACACAGATCTACACCCATGTGCTGGGATTGCATGGCACTGGCGTTGCCAGCCCACTGCAAAGCATTGATCTGATATTACCAAGGCAATAACCTTCACGCAGGACTTGCGATCCGATACAACACTTTGTCGTGATAACCGGTGATCACCGCTATGGTGCCACACAACTGGCGGTTCAAATCAGCATCGCCGGTATCGACGATCAGCGGCCTGCCATTCAAGGCACTCAGTTTCGCTTTGCTCGCCACCAGCAAAATATTTTGTCGCTTTATCTGCTTAAGTAACGCGGGACTAAGCTGTTGATTCCCGCGCCCAAACAGATGGCCCTGACCACCAATCAAGGTGATAACCAATTTCACACGCTCAGGATCATTATGCTTCGCCACTTGCGCCAGTAGTTGTTCAGCGGTTTGGTCATTGGCAAGCAACGCTTGGTCTTGCACGACATCTACGCCTAACAAGGTATTCACCACGCCCATCCGCTCCATGACGGCGGCGACTGTACTACCTGAGCCCATCAAACAAAGATCTTCGGGCTCGAGTTGTTCGATCACATGGTCGGCAATATCATCCAACACCAGTTCATCAGATTCCTGCCCACCGATCTTAACGCTTTGTACATATTGCAGTTCAGCAGGGATCGTCATTTCACCAAAGCGACGCGCTCTCACCCGCCCTTCCCTAAATGCCTGCTCGTCGATATCCATGACATCGGCGTCCATCAGGCTAACGGCCTTACCAGTTAGCAGATCCTCTACCACACGTCCGGCGGCGGCCGGGGTTACGCAGTAAACGCCAGAGTGGATCTTACAACCAGCGGGGATCCCCAGAACAGTAATCGCTTTGTCCGGCTCCGCCTCAACCACAGCGCAGATATCCCTCGCAGTGCCATCACCACCGGCAAATAGCAGCAGGTCGATCTCATTGTCCAGCATACGTTGCAGTGCCGCTTGGGTATCACTGGCTTCGGTTGGGGTCTGCTGAGGATGATAGATAGCGGAGGCGTTCAAGCCCAGGCTTTGACACAGCGCTAAGCCCATATCTCCCGCAGCGGTGAATATCTCTAATTGATCTTTGTAGGGGAGCAGCAGCTGTAACGCTTGCTCAGCGCGAAGTTGCGCCTGTGGCTTTGCCCCTTTGGCCAACGCTTGGTGACGGATATCTGCGCCATCACTGCCTTTCAGCGCCACGCTGCCGCCAATACCTGCATAGGGGTTAATCAGCAAACCTAAGCGAAACTTAGCGCTCATACATGCCCCGGTAATCAAAGTCAGCCAACGTCAGCGCCGGACGCTGATAGAAAGCCCTGAAGGCATCAATCAATCTCTGCGCACGGGCAGGAAAGCCCTGTTGCAAATACAGCAGTACCTGATCATGCACCCGATGCTGGAACGCCAGGCGATCCGGCATCACGCCATTAAGGTTGTCACTGCTGACATTAAACGCAAAGCCACACGCAGCGGCGAGTCCCCACTCAATCGCCTGCGGTTTTATCTCTACTTTCTCAAACGCTGCTTGTTGCGCTGCATCGCGGCCATCCGGGCAGTACCAATAGCCATAATCCAACTGCTGGCGCCGAGCCTCACCGGCCACGCACCAGTGTGCGATCTCATGCAATGCGCTGGCATAAAAGCCGTGAGCGAAGATCACCTGATGGTTTTCACTGTCGCTGTTAGCTGGTTGATACAAAGGCTCGCCATCCCCGGCCACCAATACAGTATTGAGCGCTTGTTTAAATTGACCATTAAACAAGGCGATCAGATCTTGATATTGGTGTCGGTCTTTCTCAACAATCATGGTGCCGATAAACCTCATTGGCAGGGCGAAATTAGCTTTGACGATTCAATCTCAGGGGGAAAGCCCCTGCTTAATGGGGCGCATTGTAAAGCTTTACGGCGAAGAGTTCACTTGCCTGATAACCATCAATGCTGGCGCAATTTGTCGCAGTGCCAGCACACCCTCCGCGGTTCTCAATGTGAGCAAAAGGGCGAGCTTCGATGTTAAACCAGCCATAGCACCCGCAGGCTTAATCTTATGACAAAGCAGAGCGATAAATCACCCTGTCTACCAACCTACCAACTGCTCTTTAATCAGAGTAACCATCATCTGAATATGACAGGGACTATCGTTTAAACACTCAATATAGCGATACTGTTCGCCGCCAGCATGTTCAAAATACTCGCGGTTCTCCTCTTTGATCTCTTCGAGTGTCTCGAGGCAGTCAACAGAAAACGCTGGGCAGATGACGTCAAGGTCCTTGATCCCTTGCGCTGGCATCGCCTTGAGGGTGTCGTCGGTATAAGGCGTCAGCCACTGCTCTCGGCCGACCCGACTCTGAAAGCTAATGGTCCACTCCGTAGCGGATAACCCCAATGCCTCGGCAACCGATGTCGCCGTTTCATGACAATGTTGGGCATAGGGATCGCCCTGATCAGCGTAACGCTGGGGGATCCCATGAAAGCTCATCAACAGATGTTTCCCACGACCATTTTGCTGCCAGTAGGCAGACACTTTACCCGCCATCGCTTTCACAAAGGCAGGATGATCATGATAGTGATGAACCGAGCGTAAATCAGGCAGCAGGCGTTGCTTCTTCAAGGCGGCGGCTATACCGTCAAATACTGCGGCCGTGGTGCTACATGAATATTGCGGAAACAATGGCAACACGACGATTTTTGTCACACCGGCGGCGGTCAGTCTTTCTAGCGCATCAGGGATAGACGGCTGACCATAAGTCATCGCGAGCTCAACTGGGAGCTTGTGACCAACAGCAAACATCAGAGCGTCCTGTAACGCTTTTTGTTGGCGCTCGCTAATCACCCGTAATGGCGAGCCCTCTTCCCACCAGATACTCGAATATGCCTTGGCAGCGCGGGGCGAACGAAATGGTAAGATCACGCCTTTCAAAATACATTGCCACAACCACTTAGGCACATCGACAACTCGGGGATCAGATAGAAACTGATTCAAATAACGTCGCACAGCGGGTGTAGTCGGCTCGTCGGGTGTCCCCAAATTAACCAGCAGCACACCGTAGTTGCCAGAAGAATGCTTAAGCTCCATCAAAACTCTCTTATGATTATTGCTAGCCTCATTACGCAGCAGATCGCTTTTACGATCAATAGCTAAACCACAAAATTAGGACCTTGTTTCTGCCCCTCGCCAACAGCGTGCACAATTCACCACGTTAGCAAACGCTGAACTCAGCGCTGTGCGATCAATTGCTGCACTTCATCACGCCTAAATAACCGATATAACCGCCCTGCGGATACTTCACCAATGCCTGTAACAGCGCGCAGTTCAGCTTCGGATAGCTGTGTTATTTGTGTCGGCGTCGGATACTTTCGCGCCAACCGCTGAGCCGCCGCCGTTTTCAAACCGGGGACGCCGAGCATTGACAGCAGATCTTTGGTATTTAACGGGATGAACGGTCTCAATTCAGCGTCTAACGGCGGCAAAGAAAAGATATCAGCCAAAGTACTAAGTGACGCTTTCGCTATCCATTGCTGTATCTTTTTTTCACCAACGCCACGGTAATTAAATGCCGACAACGCATACTTAACCTGCAGCATAAAACGTGTTTCGCACGATGGATTATATGAAAGACAGAGATCGCCCCCTGTCGACGTTTGCTGCGGAATATGAGTCAACGCATGCTGCATCGCTAAAGGCCCAGGACGAGATACAACCCCAACCACTTGCGGCACGGCATCGCCCTTGAGTTCCAACTCCAGCTGTGTTCCCACACCGATCTGTTTTGACTGCAACCATTTGCTGGATCGACCACTGACTTTACTGATCTTGCGCCCGGATAACGCAACGGGCTCGATCTGCAGCACTGGCGTGACTTTGCCGGTTCGCCCCTGTTTCCATTCAATCGCCATCACTTTCGTCACTGCCACTGGTTGCTGAAACTTCCAAGCCATCGCCCACTCAGGCGCTTGCGCTGTTTGACCGCGTTGCTCTCGGCCCTGTGGCGTTATCGCCTTGATGACAATACCATCCAAATCGAGCCCCATGTCGTAGGCGTTAGCTGCGACGAGAGCTGAACCTCGACTTTTGGAAACGGCGAAGTAGTTGCCATACAGCAAGATAAGCTGCTGTTCACTGTCAACGATCTCCGTATGCGCCAGCAAATCACTAAAGCCCCATTTAGTCAGCAGGGATAACGCCGCAATATCATCCCTTTGCTGCCGACGTTGTAACTCATACAGGCCGTAGGGGTAGAATCTTAGGCATTTCACATGCGCTGCAGCATGCTCTTTTGCCGCCGCCATACCGGCCACCATATGGCGTGTAGAAACGTAATCAGATCCCAACTGCTCGAAACAAGGTCTGGTAGCCACCAATTCACCGTAAACCGCCAACGAGGATGGACTTGGTAGCCTTTTCGGCAACGGCGAGACACGATTAAGCAAACCGGTGATATCACTGCCATAAGCGCCATCACCGCGGGTAGCGGCCGAAACAAGTGTCCCCTCGCTGTATTGCAACTCCACCGCAATGCCATCTAGCTTCGGCTGCACCAACGCTCTACTCGCTAACTCGCCAGTAAAAAAACTCTTAGCATCAGCAAACGAATAGGCTTTATTCAAACTGAGCATAGGCCGGAGATGAGGCACTTTATGCTGGGATCTACTAGCTGGGGAATCTGTTGTTCTTTGATAGTGAGCAGCAAATGATGGCGAGCATTGAGCCAATGCCGCTAAGCGCCTTACGAGCTGATCATAAGCGCTGTCACTAATTTCTGGGGCGAGTCCAGACTCGTAACGTTGGCGATGATAAAGGATGCTATCAGCGAGTTCAGCGACGGCAGCGGCTGATATCTTGTTGTCAGCACAGTGATCGTTTGATGGCAGGCTCTCATCAGCAGAACAAAAGCGGCCAACAAGTAATACCAACCAGCACGCACTGCGCGCAACAAAACACCTTATTGTCATCATCCCTCCTTGGACAACCGTCAGTCACCGTCTGGCCTATAAAAGTATCAGGCTTTTTTCCGCTGTCAAAAAACAAAGCTTCCCTCATCCCCGCCTTCTCCCCCAAGGGGAGAAGGAGCTAAGAAGGAGCAAAGAGCTAACAGTTAACAGCTAGCAATATAGATAAAGAGCCAATTTAGGAGGGTTCTCGGCATAAAACGAAAAAAGCCCACTGAAGTGGGCTTTCTTGCTGAAGACGCAGGGTTTGGTTTAACCCAGTTTTTCAGCCAGTTCAGCGCTAACTGTTTCAACCGCTTGTGTACCATCAAAAGTGAGGTACTGGGTATTACCGGCCGCAGCCACTTTGGTGTAGTAGGCGATCAGCGGCGCCGTTTGATCATGGTAGATACCTAAGCGCTTACGCACAGTCGATTCTTCATCATCAGGGCGAATAACCAAGTCATCACCGGTCACATCATCTTTGCCTTCCACTTTCGGTGGATTATAGACAGTGTGATAAACACGGCCAGAACCAGGGTGAACACGACGGCCACCCATGCGGTCAACAATCACATCGTCTGGCACATCGAATTCGACGACGAAATCAACATCGATGCCGTTTTCCGCCATCGCATCTGCCTGTGGGATGGTGCGTGGGAAGCCATCAAGTAGAAAGCCTTTTTCACAATCATCCTGCGCAACGCGCTCTTTTACCAGGCCAATAATCAGTTCATCTGATACCAGTTGACCAGCATCCATCACTTTTTTCGCTTCCAATCCAAGCGGAGTGCCGGCTTTAACGGCGGCACGCAGCATATCTCCGGTAGAGATCTGAGGGATACCATACTTGTTCATGATGAACTGCGCCTGGGTGCCTTTACCAGCACCGGGTGCGCCAAGCAGAATAATACGCATTTGGTTTTTGTCCTCTTGCGTGAGACTCATGTCTCAGCAGATAAAAATTAGAATAATCGAACGATTACTAAGCCACAATTTTAACAGCGGTCAGTGTTAAAACAAGTTAAAGGCTTTCATTCAGATCAAATCAAACGTAAAAACGGGGAGCAAGCTCCCCGTCCTATCTATTTACAGCGTGTCAGTCAGCACTATTGTGCTGCTTTTAGCAACATGCTGTTCACGCGCGCCACGAAAGATGCCGGATCTTCTAAACTGCCACGCTCCGCAAGGGTTGCTTGCTCAAGTAACAGCTGAGACCACTCAGCAAATGCTTCTTCATCTTGTAAACCATCAACATGCTTGACGATGTCGTGCTGCGGATTCACCTCAAAGATAGCCTTCACTTCAGGCACAGGCTGACCTGCCGCTTCCATCAGCTTTATCATCTGGCTAGACATGTCATGCTCGTCTGCCACGATACACGCTGGAGAGTTAGTCAGGCGGTGAGTGATACGCACATCTTTCACTTTATCACCCAGAGCCGCTTTCACACGTTCAACTAGGCCATCAAACTGCTTGGCTTCCTCTTCCTGTGCTTTCTTCTCTTCTGCGTCTTCCAGCTCGCCTAAATCCAGCGCACCACGAGTCACAGATTGGAACTGCTTCTCGCTGTAGTCGCTAAGGTGATTCATCAACCACTCATCGATGCGCTCATGCATCAGCAGCACTTCAACGCCTTTTTTCTGGAACACTTCCAGGTGCGGGCTATTCTTAGCGGCTGCATAGCTATCAGCGACGATGTAATAGATCTTGTCCTGACCTTCCTTCATCCGCTCAATGTAAGCATCAAGAGAAACGTTATCGACACTGCTGTCATTGTGAGTCGAAGCAAAACGGAGCAGGCCCGCGATCTTCTCTTTGTTAGCATGATCTTCAGCAGGGCCCTCTTTCAGCGTATTGCCGAACTCAGCCCAGAAGCCTTGATATTTTTCTTCGTCTTTCTTCGCCATGCGACCCAGCATATCCAGTACTTTCTTAGTACAGGCTTTACGCATCGCATCACTGACCGCGTTGTCCTGCAGGATCTCACGGGAAACGTTCAACGGCAGATCGTTAGAGTCCAGCACACCCTTCACAAATCGCAGGTAGGTAGGCATAAACTGTTCAGCGTCATCCATGATGAACACGCGCTGAACATAAAGCTTCAGGCCATGCTTGCTTTCACGATGCCCAAGATCCCAGGGCGCCTTGCTTGGCACGTAAAGTAAGCTGGTGTAGTCGTGCTTACCTTCAACGCGGTTATGGGACCAAAGCAATGGCTCCTGATAGTCATGGGAAACAGTTTTATAGAACTCTTTATACTCCTCTTCGGAGATCTCGCTCTTACTGCGGGTCCACAGTGCTGTCGCGCTGTTGACCTGCTCCCACTCACCCGGCTTAGCTTCAATTTTTTCGCCATCTGGGCCTTCACTTTCTGGCACTTCCTCTTTCCAGAACTGCACAGGCACGCTGACGTGGTCCGAATATTTGCTGACGATAGAACGCAGTTTCCAATCATCAAGAAACTCGTTTTCCTCTTCACGCAGATGAAGAATGATCTCGGTACCACGCTCTGCGCGCTCGATATCTTCTACCGTGAAGCTACCCTCACCTTCGGATTCCCACACCACACCACGATCTGCAGATTCACCTGCAGCTCGGGTTTTTACCGTAACCTTGTCAGCCACAATAAAGGCGGAATAGAAACCAACACCAAACTGACCGATCAACTGTGAATCAGCTGCCTGATCACCAGATAGCTGCTTAAAGAAATCAGCGGTGCCCGATTTCGCGATCGTACCCAGATGTTCAACCACCTGATCACGGGTCATACCTATACCGTTGTCGATAATGCTGATGGTACGGGCGTCTTTGTCCACGCTGATACGCACACGCAAGTCACCGTCACCTTCATAAAGGTCAGACTGCGACAGCGCCTTGAAACGCAGCTTATCTGCTGCATCGGAAGCGTTAGAGACCAGTTCCCGCAGGAAGATCTCTTTGTTTGAATAGAGTGAATGGATCATCAGCTGCAGGAGCTGTTTAACTTCGGTTTGAAAACCGTGGGTTTCTTGATGTGCCATATCCGACTTTTCTTCTCTACATTGGTTAACACAAAGGCTGTTGAGACCTTAGATGGGGATGGCAAAAAACATTTCAACCGTTAAAGATTCCAAAAGTTGAACTTAACCCGCAACTCAACCAACCGCCGCAACAGATAACATCAAGAAACTAGGGGATTTGAGCAATTCCTGTAGCGCAGTCTTACGGATAGTACTCAAACGCAACAATGCGCTTCAGTGGCCTCGCCGAAGATAGCGACTTGCAGGAAAGATGACCAAGGCAAAGATAGCAAACCGATTACGCCATCTTCTGCCGTGGGATAGCAAGTACTAACATACAGGCTGCTGTCGCAGCCAGCGCAGCGATTAGGTAGCTGGTCATGGCTCCAGCCCCTTGCTGCCAGGTCACTCCGGCGATCCAGGCGCCTAGGGCACCACCGATACCAAAGCCGACACTGTTATACATCGCCTGCCCCCGCCCCTGCTGGCGCTCCGAAAAGTATCCATGGATAAACTGGATGGACGCGGCATGGGTTAAGCCAAAGCTAGCGGCATGCAGGGTCTGCGAAAACAACAGCACGGCTAAACTTTCTGGTAGCAGCCCCAGCAACAGCCAACGCAACGCGGTAAGTGCCATCGCGATGCTTAGCAACCATTTCACCCCCCAACGTTTAAGCAATTGACCACTGACCATAAACAGCGCAATTTCTGCCACAACGCCAAGTGAGATCAGCCAACCGGCAAACGCCGCACTATAACCCAAACCTTCCATGTAGAGCACAAAAAAGCCGTAATAGGGGCCGTGACTTATCTGCAGTAAAATGGTGGCAGCCATAAACATCAACATCGGCCGACTAAGCCAGTTAGCAGCGAAGTGAGTACTCCCCTGTTTATCATTTTGCCCTGGCAGCTCTCGTACCAGCAGGGTGCTGAGTAACAACAAGATCAGCAGCACAGAGCCAATATAAACCACGGCTTCACTACCCAACTGTTCCACCACATAGCCAGCACAGATCACCACCACAATAAAACCGACGCTGCCCCAGGCTCGCAGTCGGCTGTAGCGATGACGCTCCTTCCCCAGGGAACGCAGCGTCAGTACTTCAAGCTGCGGCAGTATCGCAGTCCAGAAAAAGGAGAAGCTCGCCATAGCCAACGCCATAAACCACCAATTGATATCGGGGTAAGCGGCAAAGAAACAGAGGAAAGCCACCAAGGCACCACCACGCATCACCTGTACCCGTTTACCGGTATGGTCAGCGACAGCGGCCCAAAGATTAGGGGAAATGATCCGCGTGGCCATCACGATAGCGAGCAGCTCACCAATCTGCAGGGAGCTGTAACCACGACCATCAAGGAACACGCTGAGGTAGGGAACCATCAGCCCCAGAATGGCGAAGAAGCTAAAATAGCCTGCGCCAAGACTGAGGTACTGACGTCGTTCCATTTTTATAACAGCCGTTATTTTGGCTGTGCGGGGATCACCGGTGTTGTACTTTGCACATCGGCGTTTTGACCACGGTGACGCAAACAATGATCCATTAAAGTAATGGCCATCATCGCTTCAGCAATCGGCACCGCACGGATGCCAACGCACGGATCATGACGACCTTTAGTTATCACCTCGGCACTGTCACCATTTATATCGACGGTTTCGCCAGGGACGGTGATGCTGGAAGTGGGTTTCATGGCAATGTGAGCAACCACTGACTGACCCGTAGAGATCCCGCCGAGCACGCCACCGGCATGGTTTGACAGAAACCCTTCCGGCGTCATTACATCCCGATGCTCACTGCCCTTTTGATTAACACATTCAAAACCATCACCAATCTCAACGCCTTTCACCGCATTGATGCTCATCAGGGCATGGGCGATATCGGCATCTAGGCGGTCAAATACCGGCTCACCCCAACCAACAGGTACATTATCGGCAACGACAGAAACTTTGGCGCCAATAGAGTCACCTTGCTTTTTCAAGTCACGCATCAAAGCATCCAGTGCATCGATTTTGTCTGGATCGGCGCAGAAAAACGGGTTCTGCTCTACCGCGTCCCAGTCTTTTAGATCCACTTTCACATCACCCATCTGTGATAGGTAAGCACGCACTTCAATGCCATGCTTTTGTTTCAGGTACTTCTTTGCCACCGCACCGGCCGCAACCCGCATCGCCGTTTCACGCGCCGAAGAACGGCCTCCGCCACGGTAATCACGGAAACCATATTTTTGTTGGTAGGTGTAATCAGCATGCCCTGGGCGGAACAGCTCTTTGATCTTGCCGTAATCTTGCGAACGCTGATCTTTATTAAAGATCACCATGCCGATAGAGGTTCCCGTGGTTTTTCCTTCAAATACACCACTGAGGATCTGTACTTCATCTGATTCACGACGCTGCGTGGTATAACGGCTGGTACCCGGCTTGCGGCGATCAAGGTCGATCTGCAGATCTTCTGCACTCAACTCGATACCCGGCGGGCAACCGTCAACGATACATCCCAACGCCACCCCATGGCTTTCACCAAATGTGGTCACTGTGAACAACTTGCCAAATGTGTTCCCTGACATGGTTTTCTTGTCCCCTAACTCTTTAAACTTGATACTTTTATTATCTGTTTTAAACGTTTTTTAACGCTCGTATATCAACCGCGTCGGGCTACTCGCCTGGCAACGCCGCTTTAAATTGAGCCTGATATTGTTTGAGCTGGTCATACTCCAGCATAAACACGCCGTCACCACCACGCTCAAAACTTAACCAGGTAAAAGGTATTTCCGGAAATTGATCCATTAAATGGATCTGACTGTTGCCCACTTCAACAATCAATATGCCATCTTCATTGAGGTGATCGGCGGCTTCGGCCAACATCTGCCGAGTAAGCTCGAGACCGTCATTGCCTGAAGCCAAACCCAGTTCTGGTTCGTGTTGAAACTCATCTGGCATCTCAGCTAGATCTTCTGCATCAACATACGGTGGGTTACTGACAATAAGATCATATTTTTGTCCCTGCAGATCGTTAAACAGATCTGATTGCAGCGGAAAAACGCGATCTTCCAAGCCGTAGTTCTGAATATTGATTTCAGCGACCTGCAGTGCGTCAGTCGAAATATCAGCTGCATCCACTTCCGCATCTTCGAACGCGTGCGCCACAGCGATGGCAATACAGCCACTGCCGGTACACATATCCAATACCCGCATCGGCATCGCTTTTAACCAAGGCTGAAATCCTTGCTCTATCAGTTCAGCCATAGGAGAGCGTGGCACCAAAACGCGCTCATCAACATAGAACTCTAATCCAGCAAACCAAGCACGGTTAGTCAGGTAAGGTACTGGCACACGATCAACAATACGTTTAACCACACGTTCAACGATGCGCTGTTTCTCGCTGCGGGTCAGGCCTGCGTGTTGCACACTGGGATCTGAGTCGATGGGCAGATGCACGCTTTGCAATACCAAAGCCACCGCTTCGTCCCAACTGTTGTCGGTTCCATGACCACAGAATATCTGGGCATCATTAAAACGACTGACACTCCAGCGAATAAGATCACCGATCGTGCGCAGCTCATTTACTGCTTCATCGACAAATATCTTGTCCAAAATATTCCTCTCTCAGTACCATGGTCACTATCACGACCCGTTACAGCCATCGCTGGTAATTAATTAATGAAAAAACCACCCATAACAACAGACGACGAGATGCAACTGTTCAGGCAAGCCGTCTCCGGCTCGCAAAAGTTGCAGCAGGATACCATACGTCACGCCCGTGCACAGACTAAACAGCACATAAAACAAGCGTCTGACAACCAGCAACAACGGCAGGTCGACCAGTTTTTCAGCGATGACTATGAGCCGTTACTGGATTTCAGTCGGGGCGTCGAATTTCGCCACCCCTCGTTGCCTTCACATCAATTAAAGCGTTTGCGCCGTGGTGATTTGGCGCCAGCACTATTTCTTGATCTGCATGGTTTGAGTCGTGCTGAAGCGAAACAAGAGCTGCTGGCACTGTTTGCCACCAGTAAACGAGAGTGGATAGATGTCGTGTCGGTCATGCATGGACAAGGCATGGGGATACTAAAAGCCCAGCTACCAAAGTGGCTGGTGCAACATCCGGATGTGTTAGCCTTCTGTGAAGCGCCGAGAGAGTTTGGTGGCCGTAATGCCCTACTTATCCTGCTGGCACAGGACGACACACGGCAAGCCTGAGTATCCAGAACGGCGAACTACGCCATGTTGACGGCGTCCTGCACGGCCAGTAGATGGCCATACTGGCTTTCGATATCAAAGTCGATACGTGCAACAGATGAGGGGGAAAACATCGGTGTGGCGTGCTTACAATCTAACTGCTCAACCAAAAAACTCACCAGCGGCATATGAGAGACAATAAGAAGCGAATCAATCCCTTTGTCGGCCAATGCATAGAGATAGTCTGCCACGGCATCAGGTGTGCCGTGGGGCGTTAGCTCTTCCAACACTTCGACATCACTACGCTGAATACCTAAAACGGCATTAACTTGCGAGAAGGTTTGCTGCGCACGCAGATAGGGGCTCACCAGCGCATACTGAAAATGCCCGCCCTGTTCGACCAGCCAACGAGCCATCAAACTGCTTTCCAAGCGTCCATCAGGTGTCAGTGCACGATCTTTATCGCGCCCTGCTAACTCTTCTGCTTGACCATGACGCATAATAAACACTTGCATGGGGATACAACCGTACTGACTAATATGCTTATGCAAGCTGTAGCATAGGGAAGCCCCATACATAGGGCAAGCAGAACGCTCATAAATTACAGTCAACATAACAAAGATTGCGACAAGCCTTTGATGATCAACTAGTATTTAATGTCACCCAGTTTGAGACGGAGGCAGCGTGCTCACCAGCCCAAATGACCACAGAAGCTATCGCTATCTGACGCTAGAAAATGGCCTGCGAGTGTTGTTAGCAGAAGATCCGCAAGCGACAAAATCTGCCATTGCATTAGCGGTGAATGTGGGTCATTTCAATGACCCCTTCGAACGCCAGGGCATGTCTCACCTACTCGAACATATGCTATTCCTCGGCACAGAAAAATATCCAAATGCCGAAGATTATCAAAAATTTATCTCAACACACGGTGGCAATCATAACGGCTGGACCGGCACCGAACACAGCTGCTATTTCTTTGATATTGACCACCAACAATTTTTACCTGCGCTAGATCGCTTTGCTCAGTTTTTTATCGCTCCATTGCTCGATCCCGGCTGGTTAGAGAAAGAGCGTCAGTCGATCGATGCCGAATACCGGATGAAGATCAAAGACGATGTGCGCCGCCTGTTTCAAGTACATAAAGAAACCATTAACCCAGCTCACCCGTTTGCCAAATTCTCAGTGGGTGATTTGGAGACCCTAGCCGACAGAGAAGGCTCGGAACTGGCAACCGAATTACGTGACTATTTTGCGCAAAACTACCACGCCGGCAACATGACCCTGTGTATGCTCAGCGCGATGCCATTAGCCGAACAGATTGAAGCGATCTCAGTGTTTGATGGCGTGCGCAGTGGAGAAACCAAACCCAGCCTGGTCAAAGAGCCACTGTATCGACCAGAAGATCAAGGCATCACGCTATTAGTTAAACCGCAAAAAACGGTTCGTAAACTGATCATGAGTTTCGCTATGCCGGAGGTAGATAGCTGCTACCGCACTAAACCGGTCAACTTCATCAGTCACCTACTCGGCGACGAAGGCAGTGACAGCCTGCTTGCGCAATTAAAGGCGAACAATTGGGTCTCCAGCATGTCGGCGGGCGGCGGCATTAACGGCAGTAACTTCAAAGATTTTAATATTGAGTTTCTGCTAACCGAGCAGGGCTTAGGCCATGTGCCAGATATCGTTGAGCATACCTTTGCCCTGATCAACGAGATTAAAGCGAACGGCCTTGAAGATTGGCGCTACGCCGAGAAGAAACAGCTGACCGAACAAGCATTCCGTTTTCAGGAGAAAGGACGCCCTATCGACCTCGTTGGTCATCTTGCAGTTAATATGCAGCACTACAACGAAGAAGATGTGATCTACGGCGATTACCGCATGGAAGGGCTGATTCAAGCGGAAGCCAACGCCCGCTTGGCATTGCTCAAACCTGAAAATATGCGCCTTTATGTCATCGCTCCTGAGGTCAATACCGATCGCGAAGCAAAGCTCTACTTTACTCACTACAGTGTGTTTCCCTTTGATGAAGAGATGCTCACCAGCTGGAAACAACCAAAGGTGTCTTTGCGTCCCCATGTATTACCGCCACCCAATCCCTATTTAGTGGCCGCCAATGAACCGCGCGAGGTAGCCCAGCCGCTTGCCCATCCGGTGCGACTGGTTGACCAACCTCACTTCCGCCTTTGGCATAAACAGGAAGAGAAATTTAACCAGCCCAAAGGGCATCTCTATTTAAGCGTTGATAGCCCCTATGCCAGCCGAAATCCGACCGAGATAGCCATGTTGCGTCTGGCGGTAGAGATGATTTTAGATAACCTGTCAGAGACCACTTATCCCGCAGAGATAGCCGGACTTAGCTACCACATCTATGCCCATCAGTGCGGTGTCACTTTGCACCTGGCCGGTTTTACCGGTAAACAACGCCTGTTATTAGAAACCCTGCTACAGCACCTCTACTATCCCGAGTTTCATGAGCAGAGTTTTGTCCAGCTAAAAAGTCAGCTACTTCGCCACTGGAAAAATGCCGAGAAGAACCGTCCGGTCAGCCAACTTTTTTCCGAGTTGGCGGCACTGTTGCAACCGGCTAATCCAGGCCCTAGAAGGCTGGCTGATGAGATCCAGAATGTCACCCTGCCGCAACTGCGAGACTACGTAGACAGCTTCAAAGTGGAACTGCATTTAGAGATGATGATCCATGGCGATTGGCTAGCTGACGAAGCTGCCGAGCTGGGGAATTGGGTACAGCAACGCCTGTTTAGTCATGCCCGCCCAGGTAAAGGTTGCCCCCGCGAGCTGCTAAATATAGGCGGCCTAGGCACACTTCATCGTCAACTGGAAGTTCCCCACAACGACGCGGCTCTGGTGGTTTACTACCAATCCACCCTCACCTCTCCAAATAAAGTGGCTCTGTTCTTACTCCTCAACCATCTGTTGTCATCGCCTTTCTTCCATGAATTGCGAACACAGCAACAGCTGGGTTATATGGTGGGCACGGGTTACTTGCCGATGCAACGCCATCCGGGCCTCATTATGTACCTACAATCGCCAAATAACGGCCCGAACACCCTGCTTTCAGCCGTCGATGAATTCTTGAAAACTTTCCCGGCCATACTCGAGCAAATGTCGGATGAGGAGTGGCAACACGCCCAACTAGGACTCATTAATCAGGTAATTGAACCCGACAACAACTTAAGAACCCTGGCTCAGCGTTATTGGGTCAGTATTGGTAATAAGGACATTGAGTTTAACCAAAGAGAGCATGTGGCTAAGCATATTCAAGGGCTCACCAAGCAACGTATTCAACGCTTTGTTGAGGAGCGCCTGCTATCAACCGAGGTCGATCGCGTGGTGCTATACAGCCATGGCGAACAAGACCCAACCCCGGTGGCAGACAAAGACGTGACGCATGTGGAAAACATTGCCGAGTTCAAACTAATGTGCGAAAGGTTTGTTCTCAACTAATCAAGATCAAACAATGCGATATCAAGCCTTGTCTGTTTAAGCAATTTCCCATAATGTGCGATTTTGTTACCAATGATATCAGTATCATTTTTCACCAACGGTTCATAACCAGCTGATTATCATAAATAAATCATGGCACCTAACCACTGGGCGCCATGGTTAATTGGGGTTGTTTTGCCAGCGTTGTTGTCGTCTAAAAAATTACTAAGAACTTCCCTATTAAGCGGTTTGACTGCTTTCAGTGTAACGATCTGTCCCCCCTCATTTGCCGCCGCAAATAAGTTCGCTAATTCAGCAGGTTCGAATATCAGCGACTATGCTGAAATTATCCTGATCGTCATTGGCACTTGTTTGTTGATGTATAAATTGCTTAGCAAGTTAATGAGTCGCATACAACATCGTCGGCACCAGCTGAACGAGCAACTCGTGCGACTAAATCACTCACTTAATGCCAGTGGCGACGAGTGGTGGGAGTGGGATATTGCCAAGCAGGAGTTTCATCGTGGCCATCATTGGGACTACTTTCCTGACGATGGCTTGCGGAGTGACGACCACTATACCGCCGGTACTATTCATCCAAAAGATCTACCCCGGGTCAGAAAGGCCTTGAATGAACATATTCAAGGGGGTAGTGATCAGTTCCAGATCACCTACCGGCTCAAAGGGCAACACAGTGACAGCTGGTTTTGGGTACTCGACCGTGGCCGAGTCGTTGGGAAAGACAACCAAGGGCATGCAACCCGCATGGCGGGGACGCTGTCTGATATCAACCACCTGATGCAGAGTAAAGATCAACACCTGCTGTTTTCCCACACTTTAGAGAATATCTCCGATGCCGTGGTGATCCTTGATAAAGCCTTCAAAGCGGTGGATGTGAATCAGGCATTCTGCAAAATCACCGGCTACCAGAAGGAGCAGCTAACCAACTGGCAGTTCGCCTTTGACCGTTATCCCCAGCAATTTACTGAGCAGCTCAAGCAAACCTTGAAAAGTACTGGGCGCTGGTTTGGCGAATTGGAAGCCAACCGCGCCAATGGTGATATTTTTCAAATCGAGCTGACCATAGATGCGGTCAGTGATGATGAAGGTCAGTTTACCCACTATGTGGGGGTTTTCTCCGACATCACCCAACGTAAGAACACTGAACGCGAACTGCGTAAACTGGCGAACTCTGACACCCTTACAGAACTGCCGAATCGTTCGCTGTTTTATGCTAACCACAAGCACATGGTACGCAGAACCGAGCCCCATGCCTTACTGGTGTTCGACTTAGACGATTTTAAGAAGGTGAATGACTCATTAGGCCACCATGCCGGCGATCAGGTTTTGTGTGCCGTTGCTCGCCGTTTAAAGCGCTGTTGCCGCTCACAAGATACCCTCTATCGATTAGGCGGAGACGAGTTCGCCATTGTCATCGAGGGCAGTAATTCTGTCAGCACTCTGACAGAAGTAGCCAAACGCGCCATGCAGACCCTCAACGACCCTTTTACCCTGCAAGGATCTGAACTGTTTGTCACCAGCAGCATCGGTATTGCCATGTATCCCCTGGATGGTGAAAGCACAGAGGAGTTGCTTAAGAAAGCTGATATCGCCATGTACTACGCGAAAAATCAGGGCGCCAACCGCTACCAGTTTTTCAGCGAGTCGATGAACGAACAAGCGATAAAACGGCTGCATTTAGAATCATTGATGCGTCAGGCATTAAAAGAGGGCATGTTCGAAGTTCACTATCAACCACAATACTCTGTTGAGCGACAGCAGATGGTGGGAATGGAAGCCCTGGTCAGGCTTCGGCATCCAGAGCAAGGGCTTATTTTCCCCGGTGATTTTATGCCGCTGGCGGAGGAATCAGGGCTGATTATCGATATCGGCAATCTGGTATTGGAACAGGCGTGTAAAACCGTTCAGCAGTGGCGAGATATTGGCCTCTATAAGGGCCACATTGCCATCAACCTGTCGGCCAAAGAGCTCGATCTTGATAACTTCAGCGATCACGTAGAAGCGGTGTTGGCGAAGACGGGCTTACCCGCAAACGCGCTGGAGTTGGAAATAACCGAGAGCTCGGTT
Organism: Corallincola holothuriorum; assembly: GCF_003336225.1. NCBI lineage: Bacteria > Pseudomonadati > Pseudomonadota > Gammaproteobacteria > Alteromonadales > Psychromonadaceae > Corallincola > Corallincola holothuriorum. Next base: position 205,780 of record NZ_QPID01000008.1, on the reverse strand, counting down.
ATGCAGAGCCCGAAGACCGCGGTGGAATCGATGCAGGCATTGCGACGTCAAGGGATCATGTTGGCACTGGACGATTTTGGCACTGGCTATTCGTCACTGGCCTATTTGAAGAAATTCCCCATTACCACGCTGAAGATCGATCGCACCTTTGTCATGGATCTGGAAAGTTCGCTGGAAGATCGGCAGATGGCCAACGCCATTATTACCATTGCCCACAATTTAGGGCTGGAAGTGATAGCCGAAGGCGTTGAAACCCGCGACCAATTGAAAATACTCAGTGCCATGAGCTGCGATGTCTGCCAAGGCTATTACTTCAGTAAGCCGCTATCCCAGCGTGATATGACGACACTACTCTCAACCCAGCAAGGCAATCTGCCCATCGAACTAATGGAGACAGCACCGCGCACGGCATAACGGTCACTCTATGCGAGGTTATGCCGCCCAGACCACCGCACTGGTTCCGGCGTTTCGCCGCCACTGCATACGTCGCTCCACCCGAAACAGTGGCCACACAAAAGGGCCAACCAGAGCAGCGGCAAACGCCCAGCGTTTCGCCTTCATTGCTGACTTCATCGCTTCTACATAGAAAAACAGCGCACAAATGACACTTAACGGAACAAATAACAGCAACACAACAAAGTCCTATCAAATTACCTAATTGCAATGACTCGCCATACGGCAGCAACACAACACGCCAAACAAAAACGCCAGCCTGGAACACTATTCATACTCAAGATCATACCATCGCAATGTATGAAAAATAACCACAAAAAAAGGCGGTTATAACCGCCTTTTCCCTAATACAGCCAACAACTAAGAACTATTGGTAAAATTTTTCATCATTTTCCGCCATGCGTTGTAGCAAATCACACGGGGTAAAACGTTCGCCATGGGTCTCTTTCAAGCCATTAAGCGTATGCACAACATGCTTGGCTCCCAAGGTGTCCATATAACGGAAAGGCCCACCTAAAAAAGGTGGAAAACCGATACCGAAAATAGCACCAATATCACCATCACGAGGCGAAGCGATGATCCCCTCTTCTAGGCATCGTGCCGCTTCATTCAGCATCTGTAACGCCGCGCGCTCCGCCACAGCCGATGCATTGGTGGTGGCGGTTGGTTGCATGCCTAACACGCCGTAAACGGACAGATCGACCTGCTTCCCTTTCGATTTTTTACCGTAATCGTAAAAACCTTTCTTACTTTTCTTGCCAAGACGACCATCCGCGATCAACTTCGAAAATGCGTCTGGAGCTTTAAACCGTTCACCCAACTCGCTCTCCAGAATAGGAGCGATCTTGCTACCGACATCAATGCCCACTTCATCGAGCAATTTGAACGGTCCCACTGGGAATCCAAAGTTCAATAAGGCGCGATCGATGGTATCTACACCATGGCCTTCCAGCAGTATTTGCGCCGTTTCATTCACATACAACGCCAAAATACGATTCACGTAAAAACCCGCACCATCTTTCACGACGATAGGTGTTTTGCCCTGCTTCTTGGCAAAGGCCACCGTGGTAGCAATGGTGTCTGCAGAGGTTTTATCGTGGGCGATCACTTCAACCAACGGCATTTTTTCTACCGGGGAAAAGTAGTGTAAACCAATCACGTTTTCGGGACGTGCTGCGGCTTCTGCGATCTGAGCTATGGGCAGCGAGCTAGTGTTGCTGGCAAATACGGTGTTCGGCTTAGCGTTCGCCTCCACCTCTTTCACCATACTGTGCTTCAAAGAGAGATCTTCAAATACAGCTTCCACCACGATATCAACATCGCTGAAACCGGAATAGTCAGTCGCACCAGTCAGTCGTGCCATCTGGTTTTCCATCTGGCGCTTCGTCAAATGGCGGCGCTTCACCTGTTTCAACAAGCGGTCATAGCTGTAACGCAAGGCGTTGCTGACTCCTGCAGGAGCCACATCTTTGATCCGTACCGGCAACTTGGCTCGCATTGCTGTGACATTAGCAATTCCTGCCCCCATTAAGCCGCCGCCCAGCACCGCCGTCTTATGGATAGCAGTAGCTTCTCCGCCCTCGACACCACTCTCTTTCTTCATTTCCGTGGTAGCAAAAAAGATATTCCGCAACTGCTGCGACTCCGCAGACTGCACCAGATTGCCAAAGTGTTTGGCTTCGGTAGCAAAACCGCGGCGGCGGTCAGCCACGCCGGCTTCCACACAATCCAAAATTCGCTCTGCCGCAGGATAATTACCTCGGGTCTTAGCCAAAGTTTTCTTGCGCGCCTGATCAAACAGTACCTTGCGACCAAACGGATTACGCTCCAACAGTTTTTCGATTCCTTTTAGGCGCGGCTTGATCGTCTTCGGTTTGCCTTTCATCACCAGCTTAACCGCTGTTTCAAGCAAGATAGTATTGGCTACCACCTCATCAACCAGTCCCATTTTCAGTGCTTGCTTCGGCCGTAACTGCTTACCAGTGAGCATCATATCCAACGACTTCGCGATGCCAACTAATTGCGGTAAGCGCTGGGTACCGCCACCACCGGGGAGCAGTCCTAGCTGCACTTCTGGCACACCTAAACGGGTCTTGTCATCATCGCTACATACGCGGCGGTGACACGCCAACGCGAGCTCCAGGCCACCACCTAAACAGGCACCGTGGATCGCCGCGACAACGGGAACAGGCAATGCAAACAGCCGATCAAATACTTTATGCCCCTGCAGCGACAATGTTTCCGCCTCAGCGGCCGTACTACAGGCGTCGAGCATGCTGATATCGGCACCAGCAACAAACGAGTCTGGCTTACCACTGACCAGTACAACCCCTTGCAGATCCGACTTTGCCTCTAGTTCATCGAGGACACCATTCACCTCGTCGCCAAACTCAGCCTTGAGGGTGTTCATGGTGTCACCCACCACATCCATGGTCAGTACAGCGATACCATCGTCACGGTAGCTCAGGGTAAATGCGTTATTCTGTTCGCTCATCGGTTACGCCTCCAATACCATTGCTGCACCCAAACCACCAGCCGCGCAGGCAGTGGTTAAGCCTAACCCGCCTCCCCGTCGCTTTAATTCCCGCAGTGTCTGCGTGATCATCCTTGCGCCCGTGGCTGCAAACGGGTGGCCATAAGCGATAGACCCGCCCAGGACATTAAATTTATCCATATCAATCTCACCAATGGCACTGCTTAATCCCAGTTTCTCCTGAGCAAACTTGTCGCTGGCAAACATCTTCACATTTGACAAAGCTTGGGCGGCAAACGCCTCATGCATATCGATCAGAGTGAGATCGTTCAGCGTGATCCCCGCATTAGCTAAGGCCCTTGGCGTGGCATAAGAGGGGCCCATCAGCATATCCTGCCAAACGTCAATCGCAGCAAAAGCGTAACTGCGGATATAGCCTAAGGGTTCCAGCCCTAACGAGTGCGCGATATCTTCCCGCATCAGCATCACTGCCGCTGCACCGTCCGTCAGTGGCGTACTGTTAGCGGCGGTCACTGTGCCATGGCGACGATCGAAAGCTGGGCGTAATTTGGCGTAACCGGCCAGCGAACCATCGGCTCGGATATTGTTATCTTGTTCAATAAAAGATTTATAGGGCGGCACATGGGCGGTCATCACTTCATCATCTAGCAGACCGTCTTGCCACGCTTTGGCAGCGAGCGTATGAGAACGGTGTGCCAGTTCATCCTGCGCCTGCCGGGTGATGCCATGGCTTTTTGCCATCTGCTCTGCGGTTTGTCCCATGCTCAGGCCAGTGGAGTATTCCGCCACTGCTGGCGGCACAGGCATCAGATCTTTTAAACCCAACTGACGAATGATCTTTAACCGTTGACCGAGGGTGCGCGCTTTATTCAATTCGACCAGCACGGTGGCTAATTTCTTACTGACGCCAATAGGAAGCACGGAACTGGAATCAGCGCCCCCAGCGATACCGATCTGACTTTGTCCGGCGAGGATAGACTCGGTGACATTGGCTACCGACTGGAAACTGGTCGCACAAGCGCGGCTCACACTATACGCATCGGTCGCCACATTCATCCCGGTCCCCAGCACAATTTCACGGGCAATATTGGGCGCTTCAGGCATCTGCACCACCTGACCAAACACCAGCATGTCAACTAATGCCGGATCCAGATCGATACGTTGCATCATCTCTGCAACGACGGTTTTTCCCAGATCCAGCGCAGAGACTTTATGAAAAGCCGTTGCCTGCTTGGCAAATGGCGTTCTCAATCCAGAGACCACTGCGATACGATGTCCGCCCTGGCTGACGAGGGGCAATGCCTGTTTACTCATCCCACACCTTTCTTATTTGTTTATTGAGGGAGGCCTACTCGGCCTAGAGGTCTGACCTCTTAACTAAACGCATTGTAGCTAGTCCTTGACCGGTTTCAAACACCCGTTTTGATTTTTCCTTACATTTGTGACGGTTGTGATACTGGATCTCGCCCCCATTATTAGATAAAACCAATAGCCGCCAAGGCTTAGGCTCACTGTTGAGCCACCAGAGAAATGCTTAGAAGGTACGTAAACCATGCCAGTGAGTCAGTTCCAACAACTCAACAATTATTTGAATCAGCAGATTTTGGGACAACCCGAGCTTACCCATAATATTTTGGTTGCCCTGTTAGCCGATGGCCACTTATTAGTTGAGGGGCCTCCAGGCTTAGCCAAGACCCGTGCGATTAAAGCACTATCTGACGGCATCGAAGCCGACTTTCACCGCGTCCAATTCACCCCTGACCTGCTGCCTGCTGATCTCACCGGCACAGATATCTATCGCCCGGAAAATGGCAGCTTTGAGTTCCAACAGGGGCCACTGTTTCATAATTTGATCCTGGCGGATGAGATCAACCGGGCGCCGGCCAAGGTGCAGTCAGCCCTGCTTGAAGCGATGGGTGAGCACCAGATCACTGTCGGCAGTAAGACCTATCAACTACCAGAACTATTCCTGGTCATGGCGACGCAGAACCCCATCGAACAAGAAGGCACCTATCCGCTGCCGGAAGCACAGTTAGATCGTTTCTTAATGCATCTGGAAGTGGACTATGCCGGGGTAGAAGTTGAGCAGCAGATCTTAAAACTCAGCCGTAACGAAGCGTTAGGTGAGATGGTAAAGATCGACGAAAAACTGACCCAGCAAAGTATTTTCTCTGCCCGCAAAAAAATATTGTCACTGCATATGGCGCCAGAGTTGGAGCAGTATCTGGTGCAGCTGATTATCGCCACCCGCCAACCTGCCGCTTATGATCAACAACTGGCGAGCTGGCTGCAGTTCGGTGCCAGCCCTCGCGCCACTATTTCGCTGGAACGCTGTGCCCGTGCCAATGCTTGGTTAGCAGAGCGCGATTTTGTCACCCCTGATGATATCCATAGCGTGTTCCATAATGTGCTCAGACACCGCCTGCTGCTGAGCTATGAAGCAGAAGCTGACGGCGTCACCGTCAATCAGGTATTAGACAAGATATTAGCCTTGGTGCCGCTGCCGTGACAGAGGAAAGATCCCACAGGGCTGAGCCAGGCTGGATGCTGGAGCAACGCAGTCTTATTGCGTTGAAACAGCAAACCGGTGGCATCTCCTTGCTGAAGCCGAGACAACTGCGTAGTAAATTGGCGGGTAGCTATCAAAGCAAAGCCCGCGGTCGAGGCATGGAGTACGCAGAAACCCGTCACTACCAGCCCGGTGATGATATTCGTAGTATCGATTGGCGTGTTACCGCGCGCACAGGTAAAGCCCATACCAAGCTGTTCCATGAAGAACGAGAACGGCCAGTGTTTCTGCTTGTCGATCTGGGTGCCAGCATGCGCTTCGGAAGCCAGTGGCGTTTTAAATCGGTGCAAGCAGCGCACTTGGCCGCACAACTCGCATGGTGCGCCTGTGACAATGGCGATCGCATCGGCGGTCTGATCTGGAATCAATATCAACATCAGGAGCTGAAACCTAAAAGTCGCTCTGCTGCGGTGTTGCACTTAATCCACACCATGGTGTCACTACATGAACAAACACCTCAACATGGCGCAGAGCCCCAGGATTTTAACCACGCCTTAAGTCGTCTGCGTTATATCGTCCGTCCCGGTAGCCAGGTGATCCTAATCAGTGATTTCCAACAGCTCAATGACGAAGGGATCCGCCACCTCAACCTGCTGGGGCGCCACAACGACCTCATCGCAGGAGAGATCTATGACCCATTGGAGATCCAGTTACCTGAAACTGAGTTTGGCAATGATCTGATGATCACCGATGGCAATCAGCGCGCCATCCTCCCCCTCAGTCAACGCAACCAGCGCCAGCAATGCCAACAACGCTTAGAGCAGGCGCGCCAGAGCCGTTTAGACCAGCTACAAAAAAGTGGCTGTCGCTTATTTCATATCGGTGCCCACGAAGAGATCAACAAGCAGTGGCGGAGGCAGCATCATGGGCGCTAAATTAGACCTTGAAGATCTTCTACTGCCACCTATGGTCAGCAGCATCTCATGGTCGCTGATCGCCTTGCTCGTTGCCGTGCTGTTATGCGCAGTGGCCATCACAGTGGCACTTTATCTTCGCTATCAGCAGCGACGCTATTGCCGTATCGGTTTACGGACACTGACCGCGATGGATGACAATACCCTGGCGCAGCTTTGGCCACTGAAACAGCTACTGCAACAGGTGATACGCGCCTACCAGCCCCACGCGCTCAGCGTACAACCAGCCAGCGGAAAAGCTTGGTTCGACAATTTAGCAGTGCATCTTCCGTCCAAGCTACGCGAGCAGATCTCACCACTGCAACTGCTCGCAGATGATCAACGATTTAAGGCCGATTTTTCAGCCTCGACGCAGGTGCCGGCGTTACGTGCTGCCGCAGCGTACTGGTTACAGCACACTCGGTTACCTCATCACCGCACAACAGCTGCAACACAACAAAACAGAGGGAGGAAAGATGCTTGAGTTTCAATGGCTTTGGCTGCTTCTTGCCCTGCCGCTGCCGCTACTGAGTTACTTTTTTCTGCCGCAAGTAGAGACAAAAGCGGGCGCTTTGCGGTTACCAACCTTTGCCTTGCTGTCGCAACACTCGCTTACAGCCAACAGTGGCGGCCGGCCGGTACAGATCAAATGGCTTGCGGTAATAGCGTGGGTGCTGCTGGTGATTGCCGCCAGCCGCCCACAGTGGTTGGGAGATCCCGTGGAAGTGCCAGCCAAAGGACGTGATCTCATGCTCGCAGTGGATCTCTCAGGGAGCATGGAGATTGAAGATATGCAGGTCAGAGGCCGCGCGGTTGACCGTCTAACCCTAGTAAAACACGTGGTTGGCGAGTTTATTGAGCGGCGCAATGGCGATCGGGTGGGTTTGATCTTGTTTGCTGACAACGCCTACCAGCAAGCCCCTCTCACCTTCGATACCGGCACCGTGAAACAACTGCTAGCGGATACGGTGATTGGCCTGGTTGGGCAATCAACCGCCATTGGTGAAGCGATAGGCTTAGCCACCAAACGCCTATTAGCCGATGAACAACCACAAAAGATCCTGATATTACTTACCGACGGCCAGAACACCGCCGGTGAAGTGAGCCCACTGGATGCAGCCAAGGTGGCCGCAGAACAAGGGGTGAAGGTTTATACCATAGGCGTCGGTGCCGACGAAATGATTAAGCGGACCTTCATGGGCACCCGCAAAGTTAATCCCAGTGCCGATCTGGATGAGGTCACACTGACCAAAATAGCCGCCCTGACCGGCGGCCGCTATTTTCGCGCCAGAGATGCTGAAGATCTGGCACAGATCTACCAAGAGATTGAACAACTAGAACCCATTGACCAAGACCGTCCAATGTTACGACCAACCACCGAGATCTATTTTTGGCCTTTAGGGTTAGCATTCCTACTGATCACAGCAGCCTTCTTTTGGTCGATGTTCGCAAACCGGCTAACACTGCCTCCAGCTAATGCAGCCAATGTATCTGGAGATCAACAATGAACTGGCTAACTGACTTTCATCTCCTGCGCCCATTTTGGTTATTGAGCCTATTGCCCCTTCCCTTGGTGATCTGGTGGTTATGGCGGCAGAACTTCGCCAACTCCGGTTGGCAAAAGCTCGTGCACCCCGACTTACTAAAGCGTTTGATAACCGACGATTCCCCCGCACACAAGGGATGGCTATGGCTGCTCAGTGCGATCTGGTGCTTACTTACTTTGGCGATGGCTGGCCCTAGTTGGTATCAGGTGCAAACCCCACTGTCCGCCGCCCCCAACGGGCGAGTGTTGATTATGGATATGTCACTGTCGCTGCTGGCAACCGATCTCAAACCAAATCGTTTAGTCCAAGCACGCTACAAAGCCATGGATCTATTAGATGGCTGGCAGGAGGGGGACACCGGACTGATCAGCTTCGCTGGCGATGCCTATGTACTCAGCCCATTAACCTCGGATATCAATAATCTGAAAACCATGATCCCCGCATTAGATCCCAGCATCATGCCGGCGATGGGGAGCCGCCCTGATAAAGCCGTGGCACTGGCAATCGAACTGCTCACCAGCGCAGGCTATCAAAAGGGGCAACTGTTTCTCATTGGTGATGAGATAAGACCCGGACAGCAGCAGCGGATCCAAGCCCTGTTGGGTGACCGCTTTGAACTGTCCATTTTGGGGGTGGGTACGCCCAATGGTGGACCGATCCGCATGCCCGACGGCAGCCTCCTGAAGATGGTGGACGGCGAACTGCCGGTACCCACATTAGAAGAGAACACACTGCGCAAAGCCAGTCAGAACAGTGGCGGTCAATATATTCGTATTCGCAGTGACGACCTCGATATCAAAAGTTTATTGGCAATAAGCCAGGGCGACAGCCAAACAGCGCAAACCGTTGATGGTGAGGTGTGGCAATGGCACGACAGCGGTTATTGGTTAGTGCTGCTGTTGTTACCTCTGGCACTGTCTGCGTTTCGTCGCGGCCTACTCATCTTGCTGTTGGGCGTGCCAATACTGCTGCCCGCTCCGCAGGTCAAAGCCGATTGGTTGCCTGATGCCCTGAAAAGCGATGACCAACTGGCGGCGGAGTCTTTCGCAAACGGCGACTATGCCAAAGCGGCAGCAACATTTGATAATGATGCCTGGCGCGCGGCTAGCCTCTATAAAGCGGGGCAATATGAAGAAGCCGCAGCTATCTATGCTGAATTTGATGATGCTATTAATCATTACAATCGTGGCAATGCACTGGCGATGTCACAACAGTACCAAGAAGCATTAGACGCCTATAACCGCGCCCTTGAACTGGATCCAGAGTTAGCGAATGCGGCCACCAATCGTCAGCGCATTATGGACCTGATGGAAGACAATCCTGACCAGTCTCAGGGAGAGTCTGGCGACGGTAATGATGAGTCGCAACAAGGGCAACCTGGCGACGAACAACAAGAGCAGCAGGGCCAGCCCGGCGAAGGCGATAGTGAAGAAAATCAACCGGATCAACAACCACCAGGTGATGGCGAAAATAGCGAAACGAGCAAAAACGGCACCGGCGATCAACCACCGCAAGAGCAAACTGGTGGCGAGCAGCCGCCGAACGAAGCCGCAGACAGTGATAGCCAACCGCCAGCGGGCAACGCTGGTGATTCCGAGTTGGAGGTCGATGAATCAGCACTAAAGGCACCACAACCGACTCCCGGCGAACAGGACGGAAGCGAGCCCGATGGTCAGGCTGAAATGCCACAGCCACAACCGGTGACAGCTAACCCGGAGATAAATGATGACAAACCAGAACAAGAGGGAGCGCAGGCCTACGCCACCGCCCCAGGAGAGCCCCTTTCCCCTGAAGAGCAAAAACTACAACGCTGGTTAGAGCAGATCCCCGACGATCCGTCATTACTGCTCAGAAACAAAATGAAGCTTGAACATCTGCGACGGGAAAAAGCCGGAGAGACAAGCGAGGAGACACAACTTTGGTAGCACATATGCAACGATTTTTTGCCCTTTTGATCCTGCTGCTTTGGGCCAACCAGTCATTGGCAAGCATGCAAATTGACAGCTCTGTGGCACCTAATCCAGTGTTTGTGGAGGAGCGTTTTGTGCTGACCATCAGTGTCGATGCCAACGCCGACAAACTGGAATTGGATCGTGATGCGCTATTACGGCAAGGCCTAGTGGTAGGTGCAACAAATGTCAGCCGTAACTATCAAATCATCAATGGCGATAGTAGACGGCAAACCACCTGGCGCACCGAAATTTATGCACGCAAAGCAGGCACTTATACCCTGCCCGCCGCCTCTGTCGATGGCGTGAAGGGCAAACCGGTGACTATCGATGTGCGACCAATACCCAAGCAAACTGGACCAGCGCGGGATCTATTTATTGACGCCGAACTGTCCAGTACCACCGCTTATTTAGGACAACAGATCAGCTATAGCGTCAAACTTTATCTCGGCGAAGAACTACGCAACGGTAGCCTGGCTGATCCACAGATGGCCGATGCGGCGATCCGCAATATCGGCTCTGATACTAAAACCACAGAGATAGTCGATGGCCGTCGCTACCAAGTGATCCAACGCAACTTTGCTGTGGTGCCAGAACAAGCTGGCAGTTACGAGATCATCGGTGCCAACGTCAAAGGACAATTGGTGAAGCAAAATTCGCGGGGGCAGTTGTACGGGTTGCCAGTCAACGAGTCGGCACCCACTCTGACACTGCAGGTAAAAGCTGCACCCGAAAACTACAGCGGCCACTGGCTACCATCGGAATTAGTCACCTTGCATGATGAATGGCAACCGCAAAATAGCCAATTGACGGTAGGAGAGCCGATCACCCGCACCATCACCCTCAGTGCCATCGGCATTGAAGATAAACAGTTGCCAAATTTGCAGATCCAATACCCGGCAACCGTTAAGGTCTATCCAGATAAAGCGATTAACGACACCTATGTACAGGAAGATCGTCTGATCGCCCAGCGTGTGGAGTCTGTCGCCTTGATCCCAACCCAAGCGGGAGAACTCACGTTCCCGGCGCTCTCAGTGAGTTGGTGGGATACAGCGCAAAATAGACAAAGAACAGCAGAACTGCCGGCACGAACATTTACCGTGATAGCCGCCGAAGGACAAGTGCCGCTCGCAGAGAATACGCGACAAGCATCCCCTGCGCAGGTTGAACAAGACAGCACCTGGTTCTGGCCATTTATATTAATGAGCATCTTGTGGTTAGTGACATTAACGGCTGCAATCTATAGCTATCTGAAGCGCAGCAAGTCGACACCTCAGGCACAGATACAGCCTGCATCAGCGAAAAACCTCTCTTTTGCTGAATTGGAAAAAGTGTGTACAACAGCGCAACCCGCCGCGATCCAACAAGGCTTGCAGCGTTGGTGCTTATCTCAGGGCTGGCGCAGCCGTCGGCAGTGGTTAGCTTCCGTATCGGCCACCAATGCCATACAGATTGAAAATCAACTAACGTCACTGGATAAAGCGGTCAACCAACAGGCCGAAACTTGGCCTGCCGAGCCCCTATTAGCGGCAATAAAGAGCAGCTATATGCAGACTGTTCCAGCCAACGAAACGTCATTACCACCGCTGTATCCGACTGCCTAAACAGTGACTCTCGGGCACAAAAAAGGGCTGTCGTCACAGCCCTTTTTTATTCATCTCTTTGCTACGTTTCCGCTCGAACAAAAACGCAGGCTATTTCGCAGAAATTATCTTAGTGCCAATTGGAACAACAGCCCTTCCGCCTGACAGCCAAAGCGATAAGTACCAGAGACTTCAATGCCACCGGCGACCTCTTGCTTCTTCACTTCGACCACTTCAACCGGCTCGGACGACTTGCTTTCGGCCATAGACAACCAATGGGCCAAGATCGTTTCCAAAGCAGCTTCATCGGCAACGACAGCAGACACTTCCGCAGTGCAATCCTCACCATCGAGAATAGTACCGACATCAACGCAACAACATACTTCTGTTTCATTGGCGGTACAGGTTAGATCCTTACTCATTTTCTTACCTTAATCGATAAACATATCTGCAATATAACGCAGATCTCACTAGGCTGTTTGAACTGTATCAACCCATCAGCGCATAATAGCCCCTTTAGTTGAGGCGCTACTCGCTCTTCGAGAGAGTCCAATCAGCGAAACAAACCAGCCAAAGCCGCTGCGTACTCCATTATTTTGGACCTAAATTTATGGCAGTTACACTTTTTCGAAAGAAAAAATCAAAAGACCCGGTCTCTGTTGATATGGCAAATAAACAGAAACGCTATGAGGCCCTGGTCAACGCCCTGCACGGCGATCTTTATCGCTACGCCTATTGGCTTTGTCACAGCCCCGACATAGCAGAAGATTTAGTTCAGGAAACTTTCCTTAGGGCATGGCGCTCTTTGGATTCGTTGAAAGATGAAAAAGCAGCCAAAAGTTGGCTATTTACCATCGTACGTCGCGAGAACGCCCGGCGCTTTGAGCGCAAGCAGTTCGATGTGGTGGATATTGACGACCAACCGGTCGCCGATCAGCAATCGGTTTCCACAGAGCAGGATACCGAGAACCACCTACTTCGACGTCAAATCGCAATGTTGGCACCTGAGTACAGAGAACCACTGATTTTGCAGGTATTAGGTGGTTTTAGCGGCGATGAGATAGCCGAGCAACTTGGGCTCAACAAAAATACAGTCATGACACGTTTGTTTCGCGCAAGAAACCAATTGAAAGAAGCATTAGAAACAAGCGATAGAAAGCGAGGTCACAGCAATGGATGATCTGGAGTTAAGAAGGCGCCTGTATGCCGATCCCAATGATAAGGATCCGCAGATCAGTGACGCACTGACATCATCCCCGAGTAATCAGCAGTTTGCTGACGAACTAAAACAGCTTGATGGAAAAATTAGCAGCGCGGTAAAAGTACCAGTACCTGAAGGATTAGCCGAACGTTTGATCCTGAGTCAGTCAATGGAACAGTTCCGTCAGCAACGTAAACGTTCGCGGGTACATTTAGCCTTGGCTGCATCCATCGCCTTTGCTGTCGGCATTAGCTTTAGCTTGCTCAAGAGCACACCGCAACATGATTTTAATGTCATTCAACACTCACTAGCGCATGTTTACGGCGAAGCTGATCATCTTGATGGCATTGATGAAGGGCTACGTTTTCAGCAGGTGAACAGTAAACTGGCCAAATTAGGAGGTCAGCTGGAGCAGGATATTGGCCATGTGTATTTCGCTAACTTCTGCGATTTTGATGGCACTCGCTCACTGCATTTGATTGTTGACGACGATAGCGGCCATCGCGTCACGGTGTTTTTTGTGCCTGACAATAAGCGCCCGGTCGATGAACAGTTCAACGATGGCAAAATGGCTGGCTCAGTCCACCACTTCACCGACTCCCAGGGTCAAGGGATGAGTATGGTGGTGCTATCTGAGCCTAACGCGCAGATCAAGACCGTTGAACAACGATTACAAAAATCACTGCGCTGGCAGAATATTTAAACTGATCGCGCAAGCGAAAAAAAACGCGGCCACAAGCCGCGTTTTTTTTACTTAATGCCTATCGCTAAAGTTAACGCGTTGGCAGTAACAGCATATCCAGATGCATCACCCCACCATCATCGTAGGGCTCACCCTTCTCTTCAAAACCAAACTGTTGGTAGTAAGGAACTAATGCCTGCTGTGCTGAAATCTTTATCGCGACTCCGGGATACCATTTTGCCAAGGTATCCAAACCTGTTTTAATCAGTTTTTCACCTAACCCTACTCCTCTACCCTGTTTCGCTAGAACAATACGCCCCAGCACCGGATAGTTAGGATGGCAGCTTGCCGGCGGTGCCAGGCGCGCATAGCCGATCAGCACATTATCCTGTTCGACAAGCAGGTGAGAGCAATGCTCATCCTCACCATCAATATCCAGATATAGGCTGTTTTGTTCCAACATAAATACCTGTTGCCGAAGCTTCAGTATCGCTATCAGTTGCGCTTTACTTAGCTGTTCAAAGCTCAATATGGACCACTTGAATGGCTGCACTCTACTCTCCAAACATTGTGCGGTACTGGATGCCGCCGCTTGAGGTTACTAGCACTAAAAACACAATAACGACATAAAGCGCTGCTATGCAACTCGATTGGCCGCCACTGACCACTTTTACCGCATGCCTGTTAACCCCCTTTGATTAGGGTTTATTGCTTACAAATCAACCGATAACCTCACTGATTATATTCTAGGTGGCCCCCAAAATGGGTCGGCGGTTACCGCACGAAGTGTCGGTGCGTCAGACATGAGCGGCTGTTTGCTAACCTTGACAAGCCAACCACGGAATAAATTAGCTCAATGCGAGGTTGAACCTTGCATTTCCATCTACCCATCCGCATAGTAGCGCGCCGCTGACTCAGGGTCAGCGGATCAGTTTTTCTAATAACAAAGGGTGTTGGCCAAGCACGACACCCACGAGTCTTGAGCACGCTATGCAATCTTTAAAAAAAACCGCCCTTGCCAGCTTGCTGGCTGTCATCTCCAGCCAAACCTACGCCGCCGGCTTTCAGCTCAATGAGCACAGTGCCAACGGCCTAGGCCGCGCTTATGCCGGCGAGGGCGCTATCGCAGAAAATGCCGCGGTACTGGCAAGAAACCCAGCGGCGATGACGCTATTTGACAAAGCGCAGCTCTCGGTCGCCGCTACTTATATTAACCCTGAGGTGGATATCACTGGCCATACGACCAACCATTATGGCGAGCTTTATAATGGTGCGGCGGCTGGAGTCAACGCTGCAGTTCCAGGCGCAGATCTTGCCATGGTGCAAACTGAATTCGATGCTAAACAGCGGGACATCGCCCCCGATGCCGTGGTACCAGCGATATACTATATTCGCCCAATCGATGAACAGTGGTTCTTTGGCTTCGGTGTGTTCTCCAATTTTGGTCTCAGTACCGACTACGATAGCCAGTCCAACACCAGCGAATTCGCCGATAAAGCAGAAGTAACTACCATCAATATCAATCCTAATCTTGCCTATCGGATCAATGATGAGTGGAGCATCGGTGGTGGCATAAACCTGGTTTATGCCGATGCAGAGATCGGTAGTACAACGCCGGAATATATGAACGGTTACGTGGCTCCTATAAACGACTATAACCAGATCGCCGAGCAAATAGGTGCACCCACCCTGCTGCCTGTTCCCGGCAGTGCCACAACCTTGCGGATGAGTGGTGACGATTGGGCCTACGGTTGGAATATTGGCTTGCTTTGGCAGTTACCCGCAGGCACCCGTGTGGCACTTAGTTATCGCTCAGAAGTTGAACTGGAGCTGGACGGTCACGCTGAATCCGATCTTTCTGCGGCCCTAAACGACAAAGGAACATTAGATCTGGATCTGCCCGCTATCACTGAGTTGGCTATTCACCAACCCATTAACGGCCAATGGTCACTGCAGGCCAGCGCCGTATACACACAATGGGGCAGCTTCGACAAACTGGAAGCAAAACTGGATAACTTGGATGAGCCTGTCCATATCAAAGATGAATACTGGGATCATGCCTGGCGTCTAGCAGCTGGCGTTACCTATCTTGCGACGCCCGCCTGGACCCTTCGCGCTGGTTACGCCTATGACGAAACCCCGGTTGACGCCAAACATCGGACTTTAAGCATCCCGGATACAGATCGGCAATGGTTTACTTTAGGTACCAGCTATCAGTGGGATGAGGCTGTATCGTTTGACTTAGGTTATGCCTATCTTTACGGGCGAAAGGTCGATGTGAGTGAAGAGTTTGGCCTGACAACGACCAACCCAAACACCGGCGCTCCCATCCATATTCCGGTGAGCAGTTATCAGGGACAGTTAAACAGCGCTGACGCACACATCTTGTCAGCACAGCTTAACTATCAATTTTAGCAACAAGTCTCGACGAAGTGGCCACAATAAGCCTGCTATCCTGCAGGCTTATTAAGTAGTGGCAAAATATTTCTCATCAACTCCGGCGTGGCAACCTCGACCGCTAAACGCCCCGCCTCAATCGCTTCATCGGCACGGTGAAACTCCATAGCACCGTAATCAGCCATCAATGGCGCAATCAAAGCATCCGCGGGATCACCAGCCATCCTTGCCCTTGTTACCCGGTCTTGCATGATGTTCAACGAATTAGAAAAGACCCCCAGCAAACTGGGCGAGCGAACTTCATCCACCGATGAACGCCGCAACATCTGCTGAATATAGTTACGCCCATTCTCAAACAGCCCCATAAAGCCACTATGACCGTTACCCTTATTGGGCTTAAGCTCAGCGCTATCATCCGCAATATGCGGTTCAATGATGGCGCGATGAGTCCGATATTGCTGCGCGGCACGCACGTTGTTATCAGCATTCAAATTCACCGCTATCACCAAATCTGCGCCCATTGCGCGACAGAGTGACACCGGCACAGGATTAACCAAAGCGCCATCAATAAGCCAGCGCCCTTGATACATCTTCGGCGAAAACAGCACCGGCACGGCACAAGAGGCCTTTACCGCGCTGATAAGATCGCCTTGTTGTAACCATACTTCGCGGCCACTATGTAACTCGGTCGCCACTGCCGCAAACGGTTTCGGCAGCGCTTCAAAACGTGTCTCACCAATGAGTTCAGCCGCCTCATTAAACACCTTGTCGCCAGCAAGTAATCCACCTTTTGCTAGAGAAACATCAAAACGACTGACGATCCCCCAATGAGAAAACTCTCGCACCCATAACTCAAACTCGCTTAATCGATCATTACTGTAGGCAGCCCCCACCAAAGCACCGATCGAACAGCCCGCGATAACATCAGGATGGATCCCCATTTCTGCCAGCGCTTTCAGTACACCAATGTGAGCCCAGCCTCTGGCTGAGCCACTGCCTAATGCCACTCCGACCTTCAAGCCTTGAACAGCTTCTTTTGACATATCTCCGCGCCTTATAACTTGCTTATTTCAGCGATCACAAAACGAACCTCAAATAGATGCGATACCACATCAGTTGGTTTAGATTGGTATTCTCATATTTTCCACGGTGATGTCGTATCCCTATGTTCTTTTATGTTGCCCGGCAACCTATTCTGGATCGAGAAAAATCGCTTATCGGTTACGAGCTGTTATTTCGAGACAGCATTGAAAATGTATTCCCGCAAATTGACCCCCATGAAGCAACGTCAAGACTGCTGGCTGGTAGCCATTTTCACTTAGGTATCGACAATCTAACAGGTTCCGTACCTGCATTTATCAATTTTCCAGAGATGTCGATACTGGTCAAGGTACCAGAACTACTGCCAAATAATCAGGTCGTTATCGAGCTATTGGAAAGTATTGCTCCAAGTCATGAATTAAAAGCGATCTGCCAACAGCTTAAGCAGAAAGGATATAAAATCGCGCTGGATGATTTTGTTATGCAACCCCATTGGTTGCCAATATTACCCTACGTTGACATGGTCAAAATCGATTTTAGAGCCACTTCAATCGACGATATTCAAAGCACCTGTGATCAACTGGCCAGTTTTGACTTAGAACTGCTCGCCGAAAAGATAGAAACCCATGATGAATTCAATTTCGCCATGACGCTTGGCTTTGATTACTTTCAGGGCTATTTCTTCAGTGCACCGGAAGTGTTAAAAACACGCGCATTGAAGCCAAATGAAATAAACTTGGTAGAACTACTCGCCAAATTAGGACAAGAAAGCTGCGACTTTAATGAACTAGACACCATAATCCAACGTGATGTGTCGCTGACCTATAAATTGCTCCGCTACGTTAACTCTTCCTTTTTCAACCGTCGACGGGAAATTAACTCGATCCGCCAAGCATTGGTTTATTTAGGGGAGAATGAGATAAGGAAGTTTATTGCCCTGTTAGCCGCTGCCAATTTGGCAGAGGACAAGCCCAGTGAACTGATCCGATTATCAATTACCCGTGCCCGCTTTTGCGAATTGATTGCACAACAACAAGCACCCGAGTATGCATCAAAAGCCTTCTTGCTAGGTCTCTTTTCCCTTATCAGTGCCATTCTCGATGAGCCCATGGACAAGGTAATGTCGAAACTACCACTTTCTGACGAAATAAAACTCGCATTACTAAAAAGGGAAGGCCCCTTAGCTAACTACCTATCCCTAATTCTTGACTATGAACGTGCCGTATGGGACGGAGTCAATGCACTCTCCTCAACCATTGGCGTAGATACTGGACAATTACCAGAATTCTATATGGATGCCGTAGGCTGGAGTAATAGCCTGCTTGAGCAGTAATTCATTGAATCGGCGGCCGGTAGAACGGCCGCTTCTACGCTTTGTGCTAACCCCTGACCACTCGTTTATTTTTATATCCACTTTTATCTCACCCGATTTATACGCAAAATTTACCGATTAATAGTGAAAAAAGTGATCTAAATAGTAAATTTCTTGCACCATAATGAATATCTATTATTATATTTAGACTCGAAGTCCACCGATAATATTAATATAAGGAATATTCATGAGCGATTTTCTGAAAATCCTGAGCCATGCTCGTCGTCTTAAAAGTTCAACTGAAGAGCTTACTGTTGAACAACTATTGGAAGTTAAGGAAAAACTTCAGAAGATCATTGATGATCGTGTCGCTGCCGAAGAAGAAGAAAAGCGCGTTAACGCAGAAAAAATTGCCAAGATTGAAAAGTATCGTGAAATGCTTGCCGCCGATGGTATTCAACTCGACGATCTTACTGACGGTGTTGCTGCCGCGCCAAAAGCTAAAACAAAGCGTGCGCCTCGCCCTGCTAAATATGAAATTTGGAACGACGCTGGTGAGCGCATTACCTGGACAGGTCAAGGCCGTATGCCAAACGTATTCAAAGTACGGGTCGATGCTGGCGAAGCCTTGGATACTTTCTTAATTAAGTAATCCTCCCGTTAAAGAAAAAACCTGCTAATAAGCAGGTTTTTTTATATCTTTTACTTGTTCAACCTGACTTTACTTTAACCAAGTAGATGCTTGTTCCGGTAAGCCAATGACACGGTCAAGCACATAGACGGAGGCGTCGTCAGCCATTCTGACAAATTGACCTCCGCGCTGACTATCTAGCCCGCCCAACAATATATCTTTCTCATAACCACCTGCAGACTTAAGTGAAACTCGCCAAGCACTGCCTTTCCCTTCGCCGGGTGGAAGCATATCTAATGACTCATAGTTGCGCGGTAAACTGGTTTCCGCGGCAATCACTTTGGCATGAGCCAACTGCTGAACTAAATTGGCCAAAGGCATAATTTCAATTGTACGGCCGCTGTGTTTATCTACCCAACCGTTTTCAACCCGCTCAGCATAAATCACCGAATCATTGGCAGGGTTCACTACTTCAACGGTAACCAATTTTTCTGAGCCATATTGTAAGGCGGGTAAAAAACGCTTTTTCTCTGGGACCTCATCATTGTCAATTACCAACAATATAGCCCCCATCAACAAAGCTACCCCCAATGACCATCCCATCAATGCCATACGCTTCATAGACCAACGACTCCTAGATATAACCTGAGACTGAAACTTTGGCCGCAAGTATACGCGCTAATGAATGTTTGTTGCAGCCAATCTCGATGGCAAGCAAAATAGTGCATTGGTTAATTCTCTGTTGAGGCTCAAATGCGCCGATTGCTGCTTCCGGCTCTACTCCTGACACTATCAGGTTGTTCCGGCTATTCCCTGCATACTAATTTGGATAAACAAAACTTTGACGATTATTACCGCCCCTCCTCTGTCACCGTCTACACTGCCGAACAGTTAACTGACTTAAACTATAAAGAGTTGGGGCCGGTACAGGGCGAAAGCTGTCGCAACAGAAGCGATCTCCCACCAGCACAGGTCAGCGACGCGAGAACGCAAGCTAGAACCAGCGTAGCGGAAATGGGCGGCAATGGCGTCACGTTTAGCCAGTGTTTAACCTTAACTGGCGATGATTCCTTGCCTGGCTGCATCGATAGCATCATATGCATCGGCACCGCCTTAGCCGTTGAGGCTCCGTAACCATGAGTGAGCACCTGATATCACCGGTTGCTTTGATCCATACCCCCTACCAACAGAAGTTTGCCATTCCTCGGCAACCCGGCTTAGTCAGTGCCGCAGAAGCAACATTGGAATTACTCCCCCCCTATGACAACCCGGAATGTGTTCGTGGTATCGAAGCATTTAGCCACCTCTGGCTACTGTTCAAGTTTCATCAAACGGCAGAACAGGGATGGAAGCCCTTAGTCAGGCCACCGCGCCTAGGCGGCAATACTAAAGTCGGGGTATTTGCATCACGTTCAACCTTTCGTCCGAATGCCATGGGGCTCTCAGTGGTAAAGCTGCTGGCTGTGGATATTACTCATGGCCGCGCTAGCTTGCGCTTGCAAGGGGTTGATCTGGTTAACGGCACACCAATTTATGACATTAAGCCTTACCTGCCCTACTCGGATGCGATCAACGAGGCCGCCGGCGGCTTCGCTGACAGCCGTCCAGACAGTGAAATGACGGTGTTATTTACGCCTGAAGCGGCGCAGCAGTTAGCCCATCACCAACAACGGTATGCCAACCTGCAATTACTTATCGAACAAGTGTTACAACAAGATCCACGACCAGCCTATAAACAAAGAGTGGTCGCTAGCCAGAATTACGGTATGGCACTTTACGACCTCAATATAAAATACCGAGTTGAAGCCAAAATAACGGAAGTACTGGAGATCAACAGTGACTGAAAACGCACCTCCAGACTACCAGTCCCAGCATAAAAAGCGGCTCTCTTACATGCCATGGCTTTACTATCGTTTAAAACCAAAACATAAACTGTGGGCGCTAGCGTGGCAGCAACAGCAACAGGCTGAACTCATGGCTTTGGAGACCATCCAGTTTGGTGAAGATTGCTTTGTTGCTCCGGAAGCGAACCTATTTGCAGAGCCAGGTCGCCAAATAACCATAGGGGATCGCACCGCGATTGCCGCAGATACGTTTATCCACGGCCCTCTGACCCTGGGGCGCAACGTAGGTATCAACCACGGCTGTTCTTTTGATGGTGGCCGACATGGTATCACCATTGGTGATAACAGCCGAATTGCCAGTGGCGTCGCGATCTACGCCTTTAATCACGGCTTAGCCGCAAACGCGCTAATAGATCAACAACCGGTTCACTCGCAAGGGGTCGTACTAGGCAAAGATGTTTGGGTTGGTAGCCGAGCATGCATTAGAGATGGTGTTGAGATTGCAGATCATGCAGTCGTCGGCATGGGCGCAGTGGTCACCAAAGACGTTCCCGCCTATGCGATTGTCGCTGGCAACCCAGCACGGATCATTGGTGACCGACGCGACAAACCCGATGCGCACCCAGACTATCTAGCAGCAAATTAGAAAATGCACTTAACCCGAACCATCTTTCACCATATTAGCAATAGTCCAACAGCCGTTCTGTCGGCTAGCCTTTGCCATATACTGAGACCGTAAAATGACTAAATCCAGACGTCTATTCAGCACCTGCTGCTCCACATATTTGACCACCCTATGCACGATCGCTTTTTCAGCGACAGCCATCGCGTCGCAAATAGTGCCTTTGCCACCATTACCTGAGCCAGTCGCCAATAACGCCGTGGCATTGGTCAGCACCAAGCAAGGGGACTATCTGGTCAGCATGATGGGACTAGGGGCGGCAAAAAACCATACAGATGTGCACAATAGAGGCTGGCAATTGACGTTGTCACAAAAGCCGGATGGTTGGCAGCGAACTCCCGATGTTCCCAGTTCATTAAGTTTGAAAGGCCGCCTAGCGTCAGTTGCAGCAACGCTACCAGGCGAACTGCTCCTATTTGGTGGATATACTGTCGCCGCAGATCACAGCGAAATATCAACCCCGGATGTATACAGCTACCGTCCGGACATTAAGCAGTTTGAACAACTCGCCGATATGCCGGTACCGGTGGATGACAGCGTGGCCCTGAGTTATCAGCAGCGCTATATCTACCTGATTAGCGGCTGGCATAACCATGGCAATGTCGATCTGGTTCAGGTCTATGATCGTTTGAATAATCGCTGGTTTAACGCCACTCCCTTTCCGGGCGAACCGGTATTTGGCCACGCCGGCGCCATTGTGAACAACCAACTGCTGATCTGCGATGGCGTCAAGGTCGCTGCCATTGTTGATGGGCGACGTCAATATGAGGCCGAACGCGCCTGTTACCTTGGCCAGATTGATAACGAAGATCCAGCAAAAATCAGCTGGCAAACTGCGCCACATTTCGCTGGCAAAGCGCGCTATCGCATGGCCGCGATAGGCAGCCAACAACCACAGGGTAAAACTGGCTTTTACTTTGTCGCTGGCTCCGAAAACCCATATAACTATAACGGCACCGGCTACGATGGTGTAGCAGCGCCAGCGTCATCCCGGGTCGATTTCTTTGACTTAGCTAGCAGCGACTGGCAACAACTGCCAGCGCGCAGTGTCGCCACCATGGATCATAGAGGATTGCTTGAATGGCAGGGGCAGCTACTGACAATTGGCGGGATGAACGACAAGCAACAGGTGATCGACAAAATCATTCGTTATGAAGTCGCTAACTAACCTTTTTTGCAAGCGCCAGCGTTGTTACACTATCGCCAATTTTTTAATCCTGATCCGGAAAACCCATGCGTACGACTCAGTACTTGCTGTCAACTCTGAAAGAAACACCATCTGACGCCGAAATCACCAGTCATCAATTGATGCTTCGCGCAGGAATGATCCGTAAATTGGCCTCAGGCCTCTACACCTGGCTACCAACCGGATTACGCGTATTGCGTAAAGTCGAAAAGGTGGTTCGTGAAGAGATGGAGCGTGCTGGCGCTATCGAAGTTTCCATGCCCGTCGTTCAACCTGCCGATTTATGGGAAGAGTCTGGCCGCTGGGAACAGTTTGGCCCAGAACTATTGCGTATTACAGACCGCCATAACCGCCCATTTGCCCTGGGGCCTACCCACGAAGAGGTGATCACCGAGTTAGTGCGGAAAGAGGTTAGCAGCTACAAGCAACTGCCGCTAAACCTGTTTCAGATCCAAACCAAGTTCCGCGATGAGGTTCGCCCCCGTTTTGGTGTGATGCGCGCCCGAGAGTTCTTGATGAAAGATGCATACTCTTTCCATCTAAGCGAAGAGTCACTGCAGCAAACCTATGATGTGATGTTCCAGGCGTACTGCAATATCTTTAAACGGTTAGGGTTGGAATTCCGCCCCGTACTAGCCGATACAGGCTCAATCGGTGGTAGCGTGTCCCACGAATTCCACGTCCTGGCTGAATCTGGCGAAGATGCGATCGCTTTTGCCAGTGACAGTGATTACGCCGCGAATATCGAGATGGCAGAAGCTGTAGCCCCTGCCGGCGAACGTGCTGCGCCAAGCCAAGAAATGACTCTGGTGGATACGCCGAAAGCGAAAACCATTGACGAGCTAGTGACACAGTTCGATCTGCCGATCGAGAAAACGGTTAAAACACTGTTGGTAAAAGCCGCAGAAGAAGCTGAGGCAGAATTGATCGCACTGATCGTTCGCGGTGATCACGATCTAAATGAACTTAAAGCTGAGAAACTAGCACAAATTGCTAGCCCGCTAGAGTTTGCCACTGAAGATGAGATCCGTAAGCTTATCGGCGCCGGTCCAGGATCATTAGGCCCAGTTAACCTCAAGGTACCTTGTGTGATTGACCGCTCTGTCGCCCAGATGTCAGATTTTAGCGCTGGCGCCAATATTGATGATAAACACTACTTTGGCATCAACTGGGAACGTGATCTCGCTCTGCCTGAAATCGCCGATCTGCGGAACGTGGTAGAAGGCGATATCAGCCCTGATGGCCATGGCACCCTATCGATCAAGCGCGGTGTCGAAGTCGGCCACATATTCCAACTGGGCAGCAAGTACAGCGAAGCAATGAAAGCGGGTGTACTCAATGAACAAGGCTCACATCAGGTAATGACCATGGGCTGTTATGGCGTCGGCGTATCGCGCATTGTCGCCGCCGCAATCGAGCAGAATCATGATGACAATGGCATTATCTGGTCTGATGGTCTTGCACCATTCAACGTCGTTGTACTGCCGATGAATATGCATAAATCTGCACGGGTAAAAGAGGTTGCAGACAAACTGTATGCGGATCTTAAAGACGCTGGCATCGACACGCTATTTGATGATCGTAAAGAGCGCCCAGGTGTCATGTTCGCAGATATGGAACTGATTGGCATTCCTCATTGCTTAGTGATCGGTGAACGCAACCTTGATGAAGGTGTAGTGGAGTACAAGAATCGTCACAGCGGTGAAAAACAGAAAATTGCGATTGATGAGGTGGTGAACTTCATCACTCAGCAAGCATAAACTTTCACCTCTACCTCCCATCAATGGCGGCCTTTCGGTCGCCATTTTTTTGCCTCAGACAGCATTTTTAGTTCAATAACTAAGGCTTAATTGTTAAGCCTAAAAGCTAGCTCACAACCTGACGACAGACGCAGACTATACTCGGATAAACAATCACTAGAGGACAAACTGTTTGGTTGCAACGAGCTCACAGTCCCCCACCTGTGCCCTACTGCTAACTGGTGGCGGCGCCCGCGCCGCGTATCAAGTTGGCGTTCTGAAGGCTATCGCTTCTCTGTACCCAAGAAATCATGCCATCCCCTTTCCTATCATATGTGGCACCTCTGCCGGTGCGATTAACGGTACGGCGTTGGCCTGTTATGCCTCCTGTTTTCATTTAGGGATCCGCAAACTAGAGTGGGTATGGAAAAACTTTCGCATTAATCAGGTCTATCGCACCGACTTGTGGGGGGTATTTGGTCACCTGTTACAGAACATCATGTCCAATTTCCAGGCCGATTATGCATACAAACGCCCCGTATCATTATTAGACAATGCACCGTTAAGAGAGCTACTTGAGTTCGTTCTCGACTTCAAACGCATCGATCGCAATATAATCAACGGCGCGCTAAAAGCGCTGACGGTGACGGCATCTTGCTACACCAGTGGCGACTCAATCTGCTTCTTTCAAGAGGGGCAAAATCGCGCCGGCTGGCAACGTGCCCGACGATCCGGCGTGCCGACCATCATTAACCCGCAACACTTAATGGCCTCCTCGGCTATTCCAGGCATTTTTCCGTCGGTTAGGATCAATCAAGCCTATTTTGGTGACGGCTCAGTCCATCAGTTAGCCCCCCTCAGCCCCGCCGTGCATTTAGGTGCAGATAAACTATTTGTGATCGGCGTTGAGAAACCAATGGCCACGCAGTACCGGCCAAAACCAGCCCATCATCCCAGCATCGCCACTGTCGCCGGTCACCTTCTGGATACCGTCTTCGCTGACACACTGAACTCCGATTTAGAGCGCTTGCACAGGATCAATAACACCTTGAGTAAGATCAGCCCAGAGCAACGTGACGATTTGCAGCTAAGAGAGATTGAGACCTTAGTGATCAACCCTACCCATGATTTTCGCCAGGTCGCTGCCGAATGCTACTCACAGTTGCCCCTCACCATCCGCAGTATGCTCAAACTGATCGGCGTTAACCGCCATTCCGAATCGAGTCTGGTCAGTTACCTCATGTTCGAACAAAGCTATTGCCAACAACTGATAGAAATTGGCTATCAAGACGGCATTGCCCAGCGAAAAAATATCCGTGACTTCTTAGGTCAATAATTAGGCGGCAAATCTTTGCCAACGTGATTTAGTTCAGCGGCAAGTCAAACGTCAACGGTTCGACACTCGAGATGAAATCCACCAAATAATTTCCATACAAAGCTGTTTTAATTGAAAAAAGTATATTCGGCACTTTTCTTGCTTTAGTTTTAGCGAATGAAGTAGGAGTGTGTTGTGGAAAATCTATATCTAATCGAAAGTCATAGTGTCAGCGAAGCTGATTTTCGTCGCGCGGCCTATATTCCGCCTTTCGCCGCCGAAGAGCTGTTGGATAGCCAGAATCTCTCTGATCGACTGCAAACAACGCTAGAGATAGAAGAACTATTAGAGATCTTCGCCGAATATGCGGCCACCCAAGTCAATTTCGCCAGTATGACTTTTCATCGTACTGATTTTAAGCATGTGGTTGCCTATTCCGAACACTCAAAATTTGCTCATCATTTTGCTTTAGCGATCGCTGGACGTCAGCTTGGGCATATTTGTTACAACAGCCTGTCGCCACTATCGCCACTGCAACTGGAACAGTTAGCTCGTCTTCATCGGCAGCTGATATTTCCTCTGAAAAACAGCATCACCTTCCTCGAATTGAAGCAATCGGCACTAAAAGACAGCCTTACGGGCTTAGGCAATCGCAGTGAATTTGAGGACAACCTTCCACGCCTGCTAGCACAAGCGCAACGTAGCGGTATTGCATTGCACCTGATGGTGTTGGATCTCGACCGGTTTAAGCTGATCAATGACCAAGAGGGCCATCTAGTGGGTGATGAGGT
Source organism: Corallincola holothuriorum (assembly GCF_003336225.1). Classification (NCBI taxonomy): domain Bacteria; kingdom Pseudomonadati; phylum Pseudomonadota; class Gammaproteobacteria; order Alteromonadales; family Psychromonadaceae; genus Corallincola; species Corallincola holothuriorum. The sequence continues at coordinate 179,471 of NZ_QPID01000008.1, read as the reverse complement.
ACTCGCTAGCTTTGCCAAGATCATTAAGCGCTCGGTTCGTGAAGCAGACAGTGCATTTAGATTGGGCGGTGATGAGTTTGTTGTTTTATTGTTCGACGGTGATAATGAGGTGCCGCAAACCATCAGCAGGCGCATTCAGGATGGCCTGCTCAGTGAAAAAACCCTGCGCCGCCTAAAGGTCTCAACCAGTATCGGTTGCGCCCGCTTTCGCCCCGCTGACAGCGTCAGAACGCTCTTTGAAAGAGCTGACCGAGCGCTTTACCAGGCAAAAGCCAATGGACGTAACTGCTTAAAACAGGCCTAATCGAAGAAAAATAGGGGAGCGTCAGCTCCCTTAGCTTACACTGCTAACTTCGCTCGCCTGCACTAAGGGCGAGATAATCTGAACGTGCCCCCTTCGCCTTCAATCTGCGCAAACTCTTCACAGATCCAGAGTCCGACCGCCGCCACCAGCTCATCATCATAGTAAATCAATGGCACGGATTCTCGTTGCCAGGGCGGCACAAGATACTCATGAAATAGCTTTTTCAAAGGGCGACTCCCCTTTCGACCGTAGGGGCGGCAAGTCGGGTTTCCTGAACGAAACCTGACGCTTACACATTCATTTTGTGGCAGCTTAAGCACTGGCATGTCAGCTGTACCCTGCACTTGACGAGTCACTTCGAGCGTTCCTAAGCCATAGGGTAAAACCAGCGATGAGCGACAATCCCATGGCAATATCAGCGACGTTAAATCCCTAGCTGATTGCTGTTCAACCAAATACAGCTGATGGCGATAACGACGAACACAGCTCCCTGACCAACACACCTCCGGTGACGCGTCTTGCCGTTCAACCAATAAGCTGCTTAGCATATTACTTAACTGTGCTTCGCTGGGCATCTGGGCGCCCTGCTGTTTAAGCCAACTGCGTAACAGATACGCTTGACGTAGCGGCGTCAGCTCCCTCAGATAGGTAATATTCAGAGCATTTTCGCAGGAAACAGCAGCCGCGAGATCAGCAGCAACAAACTCCTGCAGAAGTAGTTCTTGCTCGGCACAGAGGCGAGCGCTACGTGCCATGGTTCGCTCGATACTCGGCCAACGTTGACGTAGCAAGGGAAGCACCTGATGACGTAAAAAATTGCGGTCAAACAGCAGATCTTGATTACTTTCATCCTCAACCCAGTGTAATCCTTGCTGCTCAGCATATTCAGCAAGCTCGTCGCGGGAGACTGAGAGTAAGGGCCGCCCTACCATTAACCCTGGTTTAAGTTCGCTCACAGTAGCCATAGCGGACAGCCCAGATGGCCCTGAGCCACGTTGCAATCGCTGCAGAAAGGTTTCGCTTTGATCATTGAGGTGATGGGCAGTCAACAACAAAGCGCGCTTGGGCAACTGTTGTTGAATGGCGTTATAACGTGCCTCGCGCGCCTCAGCTTCCAAACTTAGCCTCGGGCCTTGCTTCGGTCTAACCTGACAAATCTTTACTGGCAGCGACAATTGCTGGCACTGTGCTTCACAAAACTGCGCCCAAGCCTGAGCATTTTTACTGAGTCCGTGATCTACGTGAATAGCAGACATCGGCAGTGAACAAGCGTTGTCGGCGTGCCAGTTGGCCAGCAGGTGCATTAAGACCACCGAGTCCAAGCCACCACTAAGCGATACCCAAACAGACGTCGCCTCGACCTGAGTAATGAGCGCCTCAACTTGCTGCTTGAAAATCGATTTCAGTGCACTAGCCATAAATTATCGATATTTGAAATCACGGTATAAACCATTGGGATCAAAAATGGGCGCCTATGCGCCCATTGCTCATCAATTTCGTGGGGTTAACAGTAACCGTAGCCCATCAAACGCTGATAACGCTGCTCAAGCAGTTGCTCTGTCGTTAGCCCCTTGAGCGCTGCCAGATCAGAAAGTAATTTGGCTTTCATCGTTTCGGCCATCTTATCCGTATGGCGATGAGCGCCGCCCATCGGCTCTTCTAGCACCGCGTCTACAAGTTTCAACTCATGCAGACGGGAAGCTGTGATCCCCATGGCTTCAGCGGCATTAGGTGCCTTATCTGCACTCTTCCACAGAATCGAAGCACAACCTTCTGGCGAAATCACTGAGTAAGTACTGTTTTGCAACATATTAACCCGGTCGCCCACACCAATAGCCAGCGCGCCACCTGAGCCACCTTCACCTATCACGGTACAGATAATCGGCACCTTAAGTCCTGCCATCACCTTCAGATTGCGGGCGATCGCTTCACTTTGACCACGCTCCTCTGCGCCGACACCGGGGTATGCCCCTGGGGTGTCGATAAAGGTAATAATCGGCATATTGAAACGCTCAGCCTGCTCCATCAGGCGCAGCGCCTTACGATAGCCCTCAGGCTTAGGCATACCAAAGTTGCGGCGCACTTTCTCTTTGGTCTCACGCCCTTTCTGATGACCAATCACTACCACGGGTTGGCCATCGAGGCGTGCTGTGCCACAAACAATAGCCGGATCATCAGCAAATGCACGATCCCCAGCCTGCTCGTCGAACTCAGTAAATAACAGTGGAATATAATCCAAAGTGTAAGGGCGCATAGGATGACGGGCTAATTGTGAAACCTGCCATGGGCCTAAGCCAGAAAAGATCTTTTTCGTCAAATCATCGCGTTTTTGGCGCAGGCGATTGATCTCTTCCTCGAGACTGATATCAACCTCGGTGCCTTTAGCCACAAGTTGTAATTCATCAATCTGCGCTTCAAGTTCAACGATCGGCTGTTCAAAATCTAAAAAATTCAAGCTCATTGCATTCGCTACCGCAAGTCGGCCACACCCTCGAAATATAGGATGCGACGATTAAAATTCCAGCTCAACCTGTTCTTCGCCGAGCATTTCTCTTAATTCATATAGCAATTTATCGCAGGGGGTAACCCGCCATTGCGTGCCCAATGTGAGTGTAGCCTCAGCTTCATCACGGACATATTGAACACTGACAGGACAAACACCTTGCCAATGTTGTTGTAAAATCTGCTGCAAACGATTTTTTCCGGATCCTTCCAATTGTGCTTGTTTCACTTTTAATAACAAGTTTTTGGCGTATTTTTCTCTGGCTTCAGAGATATCCATCAAATCGCGGACGGTCATTCTAAGGCCGCCGGAGAAGTCATCAAAGCTGACCTCTCCCTCGACGACTAGGATCCGGTCTTTTTCCAATTGCTCCTGATAGCGTTCGAAGGCTTCAGAAAACAGCATAACTTCCAGTCTGGCACTGCGATCGTCTAAGGTGAGTAACCCCATACGAGTGCCTTTTTTAGTCATCATCACCCGTACGCCAAGCACCAAACCGGCAGTCGTTACCGTTTTACCGCGCCCAGTAGGGCGCAAGTCGGCCAAGCGGCCAGAAGTGAACCTTTTAAGCTCTTTCAAGTAACGGTTGATCGGGTGACCAGTAAGGTACAGTCCCAGAGTCTCGCGCTCACCTTCAAGCCATACTTCTTCTGGCCATTTCGGTGAACTAACAAAATGTTGAGTCACATGTTCATCGGCACTGGCCAATAACCCGAACAAGTCGTCTTGCCCTTGAGATTGAGCCTTATGATGCTGATCCGCAGCTTTCATGGCATCAGGTAAAGTAGCCATCAATGCCGCCCGGTGCGGTCCGAGATTGTCCATCGCTCCAGATTTAATCAACTTTTCTAGGATCCGACGGTTGATCCTCTTAAGATCAATACGAGCACAGAAATCGAATAGGTCTTTGAATGGACCGCCCTCTTCCCGAGCTTCAATAATCGCCTCAATCGGTCCCTCACCCACTCCTTTCACAGCACCGATACCGTAGATGATAGCGCCCGCTTCATCGACACTAAAACGGTATTGCCCCGCATTCACATCGGGCGGACGCATGGTCAGCTTCATGCGACTGACCTCATCAACCAAGGTAACAATTTTGTCGGTGTTATCCATATCCGCCGACATTACCGCGGCCATAAACTCCGACGGGTAGTGGGTTTTCATCCACAAGGTTTGATAAGACACCAAAGCGTAGGCGGCTGAGTGCGATTTGTTAAATCCGTATCCGGCGAACTTTTCCACCAAATCGAAGATCTTCATCGCCAGATCAGGATCGATGCCATTGTCCGCAGCGCCACTTTCAAAGGTCGAACGCTGCTTCGCCATCTCTTCCGGCTTTTTCTTACCCATGGCGCGGCGCAATAGATCCGCGCCACCGAGGCTATAGCCGGCCAACACCTGGGCGATCTGCATCACCTGTTCCTGATACAGAATAATGCCGTATGTGGGCTGTAGGATCGGTATCAGCGATTCGTGTTGGTACTTAGCATCCGGGTAGGACAACTCCTCATTACCCAGCTTACGATCAATAAAGTTATCTACCATGCCTGACTGCAATGGCCCGGGTCGAAACAATGCCACCAAGGCGATCATATCTTCAAAACAGTCAGGTTTTAGACGTTTGATGAGATCCTTCATGCCGCGGGATTCCAACTGGAATACCGCGGTGGTTTCATGCCTCAACAGCGTCTTAAAGCTGGCAGGATCATCTAACGGGATCGATTCAATACGTACTGGCGGCAGATCTTGCTTGGCGCGAGTATCATTCACCATATCCAGTGCCCACTGGATAATGGTCAGCGTCCGTAACCCCAGGAAGTCGAACTTAACCAAGCCTGCGGTTTCAACATCATTTTTATCGAACTGGGTGACAGGGTTTTTACCTTCATCATCACAGTACAGTGGAGAAAAGTCGGTAATGGTGGTGGGCGCGATCACCACGCCCCCAGCATGTTTACCAGCGTTACGCGTCACCCCTTCGAGGATCCGAGCCATATCAATCAGTTCACGAACATCGTCATCTGCGGCGTAGATCTCTGGTAACTTGGGCTCAACTTCAAATGCCTTGGCCAAGGTCATCCCCGGATCACCAGGAACCAATTTCGAGATCCGATCAACAAAGCCGTAAGGGTGCCCAAGTACCCGCCCCACATCACGGATAGAGGCTTTCGCAGCCATGGTACCGAAGGTAATAATCTGTGATACCGCTTGGCGACCATACAGCTCGGCAACGTGATCGATCACTTCATCACGGCGATCCATACAAAAATCGACGTCAAAGTCAGGCATCGATACCCGTTCAGGGTTAAGAAAGCGTTCGAATAGCAGATCAAATTCTAGTGGATCAAGGTCGGTAATTTTAAGGGCGTAAGCGACAAGTGAGCCGGCACCAGAACCTCGTCCGGGGCCTACCGGGATATTATTGTCTTTACTCCACTGAATAAACTCGGCAACGATAAGGAAGTAACCAGGAAAGCCCATCTGATTAATCACGCCAAGCTCGATATCTAGACGTTCATCATATTCGGGACGCTTTTCCGCACGCTCTTTCTCATCAGGAAAAAGAAACTCAAGGCGCTCCTCTAATCCCTCTTCCGATACTTTGACTAGGTAATCTTCCGTGGTGAGATCGCCAGTTGGAAAATTGGGTAGAAAATATTCCCCTAACCGGACGGTTACATTGCAACGCTTGGCGATCTCAACACTGTTCGTCAACGCCTCAGGAACATCGCTGAACAGGTCACACATCTCCGCTTCGCTGCGCAGGTATTGCTGCTCGCTATAGCGTTTTGGACGACGCGGGTCCTCTAAGGCAAAACCATCATAAATAGCCACCCGCACTTCGTGCGCTTCGAATTGCTCAGGCTCTAAAAACACCACATCATTCGTTGCCACGACGGGGACATCGGCCTGTTGCGCCAAAGCCACAGCCATATGTAGATAGCTTTCTTCATGGGGACGCCCGGAGCGCACCAACTCTAAGAAGTAACTATTCGGAAAATATTTTTGATAGAACTCGAGACAAGCTAGGGCCTGCGGTTCGTTGCCCTTAAGCAATGCCTTCCCTACGTCCCCTTCCCGCGCACCCGACAAAATGATTAAACCTGCCGCATGTTCCACCAACCAATCACGATCTATCACGGCACGATCTTGAATATGACCCCGCTGATAGGCCTTAGAGATCAGAAGTGTCAGATTTTTATAGCCGTCATTATCGGCACATAGCACGGTTAACCGGCAAAGCTCATCCTCAAATTCCGGCACTTGAACCCAAAAGTCGGCCCCAATAATTGGCTTAATCGCGTTACCTTGGCTGTTGCCATAAAATCGCACCAAACCGCAGAGATTCATCTGATCTGTGATCGCAACGGCTGGCATGCCGAGTTCTTTAACTCGGCTGATAATGGGGCCAATTTTCTTCAAACCATCACACATGGAGAAATCACTGTGGACGCGAAGATGAACAAATTTCGGATCAGTAGACATATAGCGTCTCTATTATTCGGATAACGCCAGAATGCGTTTCACAGGCTTAAAGCTACGTCGATGCTCGGGAGTGACACCATGCAACTCGATGCGCTCAAGGTGCAGTTTGGTGGGGTAACCTTTATGTTGGGCAATAGCATAGTCAGGATACTTTTTATCCAGCAACAGCATCTCTCGATCCCGAGTCACCTTAGCGACGATGGAGGCAGCGCTGATACAAGCCTCCAAGCCATCGCCACCGACCACAGCGCGAGCAGGAACGCTTAACTCAGGGCAACGGTTCCCGTCAATTAACGCCATCTCAGGCTGAATAGCTAACCCTGAAACAGCTCGTTGCATGGCAAGCATGGTGGCGTGCAAAATGTTGAGCTCGTCAATCTCAGCCACTGACGCTCTGCCAACGGCATAGCAAATGGCTTTATTGATGATCTCGTCAAACAATAGCTCGCGCTTTTTTTCCGACAACTTCTTTGAATCATTAAGCCCTGCAATAGGCTGCTGCGGATCGAGGATCACTGCCGCGGTTACCACATCACCAATCAAGGGTCCTCGGCCTACTTCATCGACACCAGCTATCAGCATTCTTATGATCCCATAACGTTAATAACAGCGGCGGCAGCACTAGCGCTCGCCCCCTGCCGCAGCGCGAGGTGTAGCGACTCAAATTGTTGGGTCATATCAGAGCTGTCGCTACTGAGCAATTGATGCAAAGTCTGATAAAGTTTTTCTGGCGTAGCATCGTGCTGTAACAACTCTGGCACTAAGGGCGCGTCAGCCAGTAAATTGGGTAAAGAAACATAATTCACTTTGACCAGTTTTCTCGCTAACCAATAGGTCATTTCACTGACTTTATACGCGACAACCATAGGACGATTAACCAGCATCGCTTCCAATGCCGCTGTACCTGACGCCAACAAAATGGTGTCAGCTGCCGCCATCACTTCCCGGGACTGCCCATCAAAGCAGGCAAACAGGCCCTCGGCACCAGGATACTGTGCAACGATCTCATGATATTGAGCTTTGCGGGCTTCATTGGCGAGGGGCATTAAACAGGTTAAATCGGGTAGGCTCTTCTTTAGCCGTAGTGCAGTTTCGATAAACGTAGGCAGCAGTTTTTCCATCTCTCCACCACGACTGCCAGGTAACACCGCTAGGTATAGCCCCTCAGCAGGTAATGAAAGCACTTGCCTAGCCTGGGATTTATCACTGTTCAACGGGATCTCATCTGCTAGCGGATGACCAACAAACTCACACGCCACATGGTGTCTATCATAAAACGCCTTTTCAAATGGCAAGAGCGACAGCACAAGATCCGTCGCCTTATCTATTTTGAAAATACGTTTGGGACGCCAAGCCCACACAGATGGACTGACATAATGAACTGTCTTTATTCCTTTAGCCTTTAAGCGCTTTTCAACTCCAAGGTTAAAGTCAGGCGCATCAATGCCAATAAATATATCGGGAGAAAGGTCATATAGGCGAGTTAACAGCTGGCGGCGAACCCTAAGCAGTTCGGGCAAATGTTTAATCACTTCAAACAGGCCCATGACAGACAAGGTCTCCATCGGAAACCAGGTTTCAAAGCCCGCAGCGAGCATTTTGGGGCCGCCAATGCCAACAAACTTAGCGTTAGGACAACGCTTTCTTAATTCAGTGATTAGCCCTGCACCAAGAATGTCGCCGGACATCTCTCCGGCGACAATGGCGATAACAGGTGAAGAGAGTACAGCAGTGCTATCGGACGATGCCACGTTCACTGCCCATGACAAACTCTGCTAAAGGCCTTATTTCAGCGCATTCATCGGCCATCTCAAAAAGTTTTGGCTTTGCTTCTTCCAAAGTCAGATTTTGACGGTATATAACCTTATATGCCCTACGAATAAGGGTAATAGCCTCTTTGGAAAAGCCGCGCCGCTTAAGCCCTTCAACATTAATACCATGGGCATTATCGCCTCTTGCCATAACATAGGTTGGCACATCTTTATGCACAGCTGAGGCACCAGCAATAAACGCGTGGTCACCGACCTTAACAAACTGATGAAATGCAGATAAACCGCCAACGATAGCATGATTACCGATTTGAACGTGGCCAGCCAAAGTTACGTTGTTTGCCAAAATGACATCATCACCCACAACGCAGTCATGACCAATATGCACATACGCCATAAACAGACAACGATTGGCTATCCGGGTAACCCCTTTATCCTGCACCGTTCCTCGATGGATAGTGACACATTCACGAACAACGTTATCATCCCCCATCACCAGTTCGGTCGGCTCGCCAGCGTACTTCTTATCTTGGCAATCCTCACCGACTGAGGCGAACTGAAAAATTTTATTCCGTGCGCCAATCCTCGTGGGTCCCTTGATGACCACATGGGATCCAATCCAACTGCCTTCTCCAACCGTCACATTGGCAGCAATATAAGTAAAAGGGCCAACCTCTACATTGGCACCAATGACTGCACCAGACTCGACCAATGCAGTAGGATGAATATTGGCAGATGCATCAATCACAATTATGCCTCGCGTATCGCACACATAATTTCAGCAGAACAGACAATGTGACCATCAACTTTCGCCACACAATCAAATTTCGCCATGCCACGACGAGCTTTCAGTAATTCCACTTCCAAGTGAACAGTGTCACCAGGTACGACAGGGCGTTTAAATCGAGCATTATCGCAGGAGGCAAAATAGTAAATGGTATTCTCATTTGGCTTGTCGGCAGCAGACTTGTAACCCAAGATACCAGTCGCCTGAGCCATCGCTTCCAAAATCAATACGCCAGGAAAAACAGGCTTCTTAGGAAAGTGCCCCGGAAAGAAGTTCTCGTTATAAGTGACATTCTTAATCGCATGTAACCACTTGCCGGCTTCATAATCCAACACACGATCAATCAGTAGAAAAGGATACCGATGGGGTAGATGATCCAGGATATCCTGAATATCCATTGCCTTTGATTCAGACAAGGGGAACTCCTCAAATGTTTAAAAATGATAGAACAGATTAATCTTCACGCTTCAGTGCGTTGAGCTCGTCTTCTAATACTTTAATACGGCGATACATTTCATCTAGCTTAGGAAAACGCGCAGCGTTTTTACGCCACTCTTTATTAGGTAGCGTGATCACACCGGAGCTATAGACGCCAGGTTCTTTGGCTCCACGCATCACCATACTCATTCCAGAATAGTGCACATTGTCAGCAATTTCGATATGACCATTGATCACCGATGCACCGCCTATGACGCACTGTTTGCCTACAGTGACGCTGCCAGCAAAAGTTGTCGCCCCCGCAACCGCCGTTCTTTCGCCCATAACAACGTTATGAGCAACATGGCAGTGATCATCAATAATAACGCCAGAATGGATCACGGTATTCTCCAATGCTCCGCGATCCACGGTAGTACAGGCACCAATCTCAACATTATCACCAAGTATCACCTGACCGGTCTGGGGAATACGCACCCAGTTGCCCGCATCATTAGCATAGCCAAAACCATCAGCCCCGATCACTGCGCCACTGTGAATACGACAAGCAACACCAGTATGGGTGCGATGATACATAACGACATTGCTGAATATACGGGTTTCAGCACCGATCTGGCTGCAGTGGCCTATATAGCAATTGGCGCCGATTCTTGCACCATCAGCAATGATGCTACCCGGCTCGATGACGGTATATGCGCCAACAGAGACCCCCTGCCCCAACGTCACGTCATCCAACACGGCTGTAGGATGAATTCCTTGAGAAGGCTCTGGTGAGGTATCTAGAAGCTGTGCGGCCTTCGCATAACCCAAATAAGGGTTAGCCATCACAATTGCGTTGGTCGGGCATAGTTCAGCTACCGCGGGTGCAACTATCACCGCACTAGCGGAGCAAGCCTGCAACTGCTCTTTATATTTGGGATTAGTTAAAAAAGCGACCTGACGGTCGCCTGCACTGTCTAAAGATGCGACCGATTCAACTTCAACCGTACCATCGCCAATAAGTTCCGCACCTAGATGCTCAGCAAGCTCAGATAAAGTAAACGTCGGCATAGCGATCCCTATTTAGTTTTTGCCAGCTCAGCAATCACTTTATCTGTGATATCAGTGTTGTCTGCAGCATAAACTAAGGCATTGGTGTTAAACACCATTGCCAGGCCTTCTGCTTTAGCGACCTTATTTATGGCATCCTGAACTTGTAGCAAAAGCTTATTCCGTTCATCAGCTTGGCGGCGGCGATTATCTTCCTCCAGCGCCTTTTTCTTCAATTCATACTGAGACTTCAAACCTTCCAGTTGGCGTTCTAAAGCAATCTGCTCATTTTCGCCCATCAAAGCACCATCTTTTTGTGCCTTTTGAACAATACCCTGCATCTCACCTTCTAAACGCTTTAACTCTTCAACGCGGTCAGCAAACTCACGCTTAAGGATATTGCCAATCTCATCCTTCTGCGGCATCTCTTGCAATACTCGAGGCATGTTGACATAGGCCACGCTATCAGCGGCTACGGCCATATTAGAAATCAAAACGAACGCCGCCAATGCAGCAAAAACCAACTTTTTCAAAGGATGCTCCTTTATTGTATTAATAGGCTTCCATCAGCCTGTAAATCTAGCACTCAGAATGTATGGACACCAGAGACTAAAATGTTTGACCCACATTAAACGAGAAAACTTCCGTTTCATCGCCGTCATATTCTTTAATAGCTTTAGCTAAGCTGAATACCATTGGTCCCATCGGAGAAACCCATTGCACTGAGATACCTGCTGATACTCGAAAACGATTGTAATCGGAATAGTCAGATAGCTTATCGTACTCCGATGGCGACAAATCGCTATAACTGCCGTAATCAAACTCGGTATCCCAGACATTACCCGCATCGACGAAGAAACTCGAACGAACAGAGTTGTTATATGATTCATCCAAAAACGGAGTAGGAACAAACAGCTCAAATGTAGCAACTGCTAACGCATTACCACCGAGCGAGTTATCACTCACAGTAATAAGGTCATCTTCCGCTCCAGGCAATATAGAATCGCTACCCCCACCAGGATTGGGTGAACCGGGAATATTCTCAGGATCAGGGTAACGGATCACACCACGGGGACCGATACTGTTCGAGCGAAACCCACGCAAGGTGCCCGAGCCACCACCACGGAAGTTTTCCCAAAACGGTAATATTTGATCATTACCATCTTTATCGCCATAGCCGTTACCGTAGCCGAGATTGGTTTTCACCATGAAGCTGAAATCTTGCTTTTGGGTCAGCGGAAAGTACCAGCGACTTTCATAATTCAGCTTAAAATACTGTAAGTCACTGCTATGGGGCGTTGTGACCTTACCGTTCAGTGTATGCTTGTAACCAGAGGAGGGAAACAGCCCACGGTTCAGCTTATTTCGCGACCAGGAAGCATTGAGATCATACGTGTCAAACTCCAGTTTTGCATCTGGATCATTGATATCTGAATAGATCCGGAAAAATTGCTGGATCTGATCATAAGGATCTAAATTCGACAATTCGTTATGGCGATAACCTGCGCCAATACTAAAGCGGTCGTATTCATTAAGCGGAAAACCGAGATTAGTACTTAAGCCATAAGAATCATTATTGTAGTTTACAAGGTTAGCGTCGCCAGCATCAAAAGTACTGTAAAAAACTCGTCCGCCTAACGACACCCCATCTACCGTAAAGTAAGGATCGTTGTATGCAAGATCCACTCTATTAGAGTATGTGTTTTTACTTAAATTAAGGGAGAGACTATTACCCGTTCCCATAAAGTTATTCTGCGAGAGGCCGCCCTGCAGGCTAATGCCGCTGCCAGTACCATAGCCCACACCGGCGTTGAAAGAACCGGTCTGTTGCTCTGTTACTTTCCAATCAACATCCACTTGATCTTCTGAGCCGGGGATCCGCACGACGTCATAACTAGGATCGGAAAAGAAACCCAGGCGATTTAAACGTGCTTTTGACTGTTCAAGTGATGACTCTGACAACCAAGCGCCTTCCATTTGACGCATCTCTCGGCGTAACACCTCATCTTTAGTGACGTGGTTACCCGAGAAATTTATCCGCCGAACGTAAATACGCGCACCAGGTTCAACATGCACGGTAATCTTCACGCTTTTATCAACATCGTCTACTTCAGGGTAAGTACTGACTTTCGGGTATGCGTAGCCAAATCGGCCAAGGTATCGACTGATACTCTCTTCTGCGTAGGTAATTTCTGCAGCGCTGTATTGGCTGCCCGATTTAACAGGGATAAGCGCTCGAATCAGCTCCTCTTTGCCCACCAAATTGCCTGCGACTTTCACATCAGAAATAGTATAGATCTCACCTTCGTTGACATTAATTGTCACATAAACGGCTTTTTTATCTGGCGTTAGGGATACTTGAGTGGAGTCCACATTAAATCGAATGTAACCACGATCACGGTAATAGCTCGTCAGGTTTTCTAAGTCACCACTTAAGCGCTGTTTCTCATAACGCTGGGAGCCAAAAAAGTCCCACCAAGGTACATGGTCCGTCAGCTCAAATAGCTCGCGTAATTCAGGCTCAGGGAAAACCTTATTACCTACGATATTAATTTGCTGAACTTTTGCTGCATCACCCTCATTAAAAACAATTTTAAGGTCAACACGATTACGAGGTAGCGGCGTGACAAAGACATCAACCTTCGCAGTATACTTACCAACGCCGTAATAGAAATCCTCTAGCCCCTTCTCAACATTCGCAATAATACTTCGATCGAGCGGTTCCCCTACTTTAATTCCATTGCCTGCCAAACTTTCCTGCAGTTGTTCATCAGGAATATCTTCATTACCACTAAATACGATGTTACTGATAGTAGAACGCTCTGACACACGGACAAGCAGAATATTGCCATCACGCAGTACTTCGATAGATTCAAAATGGCCGGACTTATTCAGTGCTTTAATAAGCTGAGCCACGCCTAACGGGGTCACTTCATCGCCCACCCGGAGAGGTACATGCAGCAATGCCGCACCTAACGCTACCCGTTGTAACCCTTCTATCTGAATATCTTCGACAACGAAGGCCGTTGACGCGACACTACCCAAAGACACACTCAACAGACAAATAGCCGCCAGTGCTTTACGAAAGCCCATTGATATCATTCTATTTTTGCTCGAATACTTCTTATAATTCTAAATTTTCTACAGACGGGCCACATCATTAAAAATGGCAATCCCCATGATGACCAATAACAATACTGAGCCAACACGAAACCCGACTTCCTGAATGCGTTCTGATACTGGTTTACCACGTATAAGCTCGACAATGTAATAAACTAAGTGTCCACCGTCGAGCACTGGTAAGGGCAGTAAATTAATCACCCCTAAATTAACACTAATCAGTGCCAAGAACCCGAGAAAATACACCAAGCCATAACCCGCGCTGCTACCTGCACCTTGCGCAATAGATATGGGGCCGCTCAAATTCTTAACTGACACGTCACCGGTAAGGAGTTTGCCGATCATATCAATGCTGAGCACAATAAGTTGTCCTGTTTTCTCGACGCCTTTCACAAAGGCATCAACAAAACTGTATTGCATTTCAAAGCGGTACTCGTCCGGCCATTCATCTACCCGAGGAGCAATGCCTAAGTAGCCAATACTGCCATCTCCAGATGCCTTCTCTGAGGGCATTAACACCAAGGTCACCGGCGCACCGTCACGCATCACATCCACGATGAGCTCTTCACCACCATGCACAGCAATAATCGAAGCAAGTTGAGGCCAGCTTTCAATTAGCTCACTATCAGCAGCAATCACAAGATCGCCAACCTCTAGACCTCCTTGTGCACCAGCACCAGTCTCTTCAACATGCGCTAGCTCAAGCGTCACAGTGGGGAAAAACGGCTTGATACCTAAAGAGCTCAATAAAGGTTGCTGATCAGGATCGAATTGCCACGTTCTTATATCCAATGATTTGTGGCTAACGCCGGACGAAGCAGAATTTAGTTTAATAGGAATAGTTTCATTGCCGATATGAGCAACCAAAGCGAGGCTAACCTCTTCCCAATCTAACGTTTGTCGACCCGCAATTTCGATTATTTGCATTCCCGGTTCAAAACCCGCTTCTGCAGCGATCGATTCTGGCATCACCTCGCCGATAACGGGCTTAACACTGGGTACACCAATACCAAACATCAGCCAATAGGCTAAGATAGCGAACACGAAATTGGCTAGCGGGCCGGCAGATACGATCGCGATCCGCTGGCTAACAGGTTTGCTATCAAACGCTAGATGCTTTTGCTCACTAGGCACATCATCAACACGACCATCTAACATACGCACATAGCCGCCTAGTGGGATAGCAGCCAAAACATACTCAGTGCCACTTTTGCTGACTTTACTCCACAAGGGTTTACCAAAGCCTATCGAGAACTTCAGTACTTTCACCCCACAACGACGAGCAACCCAGAAGTGACCATACTCGTGAAAAGTGATGAGAATGCCTAGCGCGAAAATGAAGGCACATATATTCCATAATATGTCGAACATAGAACTATTGGCTCTCTGTCAGGTATTGCTTGGCCAGCATTCGTGCCATTTTATCTAGCTCGACAACCTGTTCCAAACTATTTAATTGCTGTGGTAAGACCCCATCAAGTACACGATGGTTCACCGCGGATATATCAGTAAACCTGATCGACCTCTCAAGAAATGCATCAACTGCCACTTCATTGGCTGCATTGAGCGCTGTGCAGGCCCATTGCCCTGCATTACAGGCATCGATAGCTAACTTGAGGCAAGGGAATCTGGCATAGTCAGGCGGGACAAATGAGAAATCGACCATCGACGCAAAATCCAATGGCGCCACTCCGCTTTCGATCCGTTCAGGAAAAGCCATCGCATGAGCGATCGGCGTTCTCATGTCTGGATTGCCTAGCTGCGCGATTACAGAGCCATCTACATACTGCACCATAGAATGGATAACACTTTGCGGATGGATCACTACATTGATATCTGCAGGCTTGGCGTTAAACAACCATTTGGCTTCTATAAACTCTAAGCCCTTGTTCATCATGGTGGCTGAGTCAACGGAGATCTTGCGCCCCATATCCCAGTTCGGATGTTTGCACGCCTGCTCCGGCGTCATTGCAGGCAATTCTGACAATGGTGTATTTAAAAATGGACCACCGCTACCAGTTAAAAGGATCTTGGCTATGCCGTTATTACACAACGAAGTTTGTGAGCTTTGCTGTTGAACCGATGCAGGAAGGCACTGAAAAATTGCGTTATGTTCACTATCGATAGGCAGTAGCGTGGCTTTATGGTTCTTTACTGCATCAATAAACAGCTCACCAGACATGACCAGCGCTTCTTTATTGGCAAGTAACACCTTCTTGCCTGCTTTAACCGCAGCCAATGTTGGCATAAGGCCAGCAGCACCGACAATGGCAGCCATTACGGTATCAACATCATCTGCAGATGCGACATCAATTAAGGCATCACTTCCTGCTAACGGAGTAGTTTCTAACCCCGCATTTTTTAGCGCAAGTTTTAACTCGCTATATGACGCCTGACTGGCAACCACGGCAAAACGGGGACGGAACTCAAGGCACAGCTGGACCAAACGAGTGACGTTTTTTCCCGCCGTTAATGCATAAACAGTAAAACGTTCAGGATTACGACGAATAACGTCCAGCGTACTGTCACCAATGGAGCCAGTCGCTCCCAATATAGAGACAGTTTGCATCTAAACGATCCACAACCAATAGCAGAGAGCAAATACCGGCAGTGCAGCGGTTAAACTGTCAATACGGTCAAGAATGCCGCCATGCCCAGGTAAGATACGCCCGGAGTCTTTTACCCCCGCCTGACGCTTAAACATGCTTTCCGTCAGATCACCGAATACTGAAGCTAATACACTTAACACGCTGGCTAAGACAAAAAAGCCCCAGTCGGCAGGTTCGATATTAAGTAACCAAGCGCCAACCAATGCGACAATCGAAGCAGCACAAAGGCCTCCCAATAGGCCCTCGATGGTTTTACCAGGACTCACTTTCGGCATCAGTTTCCGCTTGCCGAATCGTTTACCGGCGAAATAAGCCCCAGAGTCAGCAGCCCACACCATGGCTAACACCGTAAGTAACAGTTCTGCCCCGTAATAGATACCCAAAGAGGATGCATGAGCGCTGCGCAGTAACAGAACACCAACGGCAAAAGGCAACAAGGTCAATAGCCCTGCGAATACTTTCAAAATGGAACTATTTTGCCAAACAGCGGCACTAGCGGGAAATGTGAACACCAATATGACAGCCAACACCCACCACACACAACCGAGACCTAGCACCCATATCAATATGCTTGTTAAAGCTGTAAGGGTTTCTAGACTAGTAGGCGGGATCAGCCAAAGTAAGCCCCCAAAACAGCTAAATAGCGCAGTGGCCAGAACAAAACGGGATGGCTTAGTTACCAGTCCACATAACCGCGACCACTCCCAACCTGCAATCCAAACAACTACCCCCATGGCGAGTGCTAGACCATTGGCAGACAGAAAAAACAGCGCACCCAAGGCTACAAGTAAAAGTCCTAACGCTGTCACTATTCGTTGCTTAAGCAAGCATCACCTCTTATTTATCTTCTGTATCGCCGACAACAGACTTCACCTGTTCGCCGGTACAGCCAAAGCGGCGCTCTCGCCCAAGGAAAGTATTGATCGCATCTTCAAACAGCGCTTGACCAAAATCGGGCCAAAGTTCTTCGGTGAAATACATTTCCGCGTATGCCATTTGCCAAACAAGGAAATTACTAATACGACAATCACCACCGGTACGAATCATCAAGTCAGGATCGCCCTGCTGCGCCGTTGTGAGATTCTCAGAGAGCATCTCTTCAGTGATATCTTCAGGCTTAAGGCTACCCACCTGTAAAGACTGTGCAAGCTTCTGCACTGACTGGATAACGTCCCAACGTCCACCATAATTCGCCGCTATATTTAGTGTCAGGCCGTCATTATCCTGGGTTAAGCTTTC
Source organism: Corallincola holothuriorum (assembly GCF_003336225.1). Classification (NCBI taxonomy): domain Bacteria; kingdom Pseudomonadati; phylum Pseudomonadota; class Gammaproteobacteria; order Alteromonadales; family Psychromonadaceae; genus Corallincola; species Corallincola holothuriorum. The sequence goes on along the minus strand of NZ_QPID01000008.1, from coordinate 162,187 downwards.
GGCTGCGGCAATGCGCTCCTGCAAACGATCACTGAACCGACTGACATCACCAATGATACGTAAACGAACATTGTTCTTATGCAAGCGCTTTGCTTCTCGCTGCAAGACACTGAGGAACAACTCCATTAGCAAACTGACTTCAGTATCCGGCCGACGCCAGTTCTCACTGCTGAACGCATAAAGCGTCACGGCCTTTATTTGCCACTTTGTCGCCAAACGAACAGTCTCGCGCACGGCTGCAACGCCCGCACGATGTCCGAGAATCCTTGGCTTTTTCCTCTGCTGTGCCCAACGACCATTACCATCCATGATGATGGCAATATGCTTTGGTAATCGTTCAACACAGTTGGCGAAAGGGTTTTCCTCTGACATCCAGACCTGCACTCTTCCTAACAGATAACTGTTGAAACATATAGAAAACGCCGTGCCGTTGGATGACACAGCGTTTTCCTAGAACAAAGAACCACCGACAAGGTGACGTATTAAAACGCCATCAATTCCTGCTCTTTTGCTTTAAGCAGCTCATCAACTTGCTTAACAAAAGTATCGGTGATTTTCTGAACTTCGTCATGGCCTTTACGATCTTCATCTTCAGAGATCTCTTTCTCTTTAAGAAGCTCTTTAAGATCACTGTTTGCATCACGACGAATATTTCGCACCGCAACACGTGCTGCTTCAGCTTCAGCACGTACCACTTTGATTAAATCTTTACGACGCTCTTCGGTCAAAGGCGGCATTGGAATACGGATCACAGTGCCTGCTGAATTTGGATTCAACCCCAAATCAGAACTCATAATCGCCTTTTCAACCGCACCAGCTAATGACTTATCAAAGACGGTCAATGCAAGAGTACGGGAATCTTCAACGATCACATTGGCAAGCTGCTTAAGTGGTGTCGGTGCGCCGTAATAAGGCACCATAATAGTATCAAGCAGGCTTGGGTGGGCACGTCCGGTACGGATCTTGGCCATTTGTCCTTTCAGCGATTCAATGCTTTTTTCCATACGGGTCTTAGCATCTTTTTTAATATCGTTGATCACTGGATTTTTCTCCGTTGTAATTCGATTCTATTTATCTTCTTGGCTAGGCGTTTTGCTGATCAGAGTACCTTCGCTCTCACCCATGATCACAGAGCGTAATGCTCCAGGCTTATTCATATTGAAAACGCGGATAGGAATATTATGGTCCCGAGCCAAAGTGAACGCTGACAGATCCATCACTTTCAGTTCACGATCCAACACTTCATCGTAACTTAAATGTGAATACAGCGTGGCAGAAGGATCTTTAACAGGATCTGCAGAATAAACACCTTCAACTTTAGTGGCCTTCAGCACGACATCAGCTTCAATTTCGATACCACGCAAGCAAGCAGCAGAGTCAGTGGTAAAAAACGGATTACCCGTTCCCGCAGAGAAGATAACCACACGACCTGACTTCAACAAGCTAATCGCTTCAGTCCAGTTGTAACTGTCACAAACCCCATTGAGAGGGATTGCAGACATTAAGCGCGCGTTCACATAGGCACGATGTAAGGCATCACGCATAGCGAGTCCGTTCATCACCGTCGCTAACATACCCATGTGGTCGCCCACTACTCGGTTCATTCCTGCTTCGGACAGCTTCTGTCCACGAAACAGGTTTCCGCCACCAATCACCAGCCCCACTTGCACACCAAGCTCAACCAGCTCTTTAATCTCGTGAGCCATACGTCCCAACACCTTGGGATCGATGCCAAACTCCTCATCACCCATCAGGGCTTCACCACTAAGCTTTAACAAAATTCGACGATAAGCAGGCTTCGGATTGATACTCATAGTACTCTCGGACTAATTAAGGACGGAAAAAAGGCAGCCAGTTGGCTGCCTTATCTTACAACGAGTTAAGCTTTTTGTGCAGCGGCAACTTGTGCTTGCACTTCAGCCGCGAAATCATCTTCCGCTTTCTCGATACCTTCACCAACTTCAAAACGAACAAAGTTAGTCACGTCAGCGTTAGCAGACTTCAGTAAGCCACCGACTGAAGTTGAAGGATCTTTAACGAAAGGCTGACCTGTCAGGCTGATTTCACCGGTGAATTTCTTCATCCGGCCCATCACCATTTTCTCAGCGATTTCGGCTGGCTTGCCGCTGTTCATAGCGATTTCAATCTGGATCTGCTTCTCTTTTTCAACAACGTCAGCAGATACATCTTCAGGCTTAAGGAACTGAGGGTTGCTTGCCGCAACATGCATAGCGATATCTTTCGCCAATGCTTCATCAGCGCCATTTGCCGCAACCAGAACACCAATACGTGCGCCGTGAATGTAGCTAGCAACAACATCGGCACCTTCAAGCAAGGCAACGCGACGGATGTTGATGTTCTCGCCAATCTTAGTGATCAGGTTCGTGCGGGCAGTATCCAATGCCACACCATCCATCTCACAAGCCAGCAGCGCTTCAAGTGAAGCGGTCTTGTTGTCCAGAGCCAAGCTGATCAGCTTCTCGCCAAATGCCAAGAAGTTTTCGTCACGGGCAACGAAATCTGTTTCGCTGTTCAACTCGATCATTACGGCTTTATCACCGGCGCTTTTCGCCAAGATGATACCTTCTGCAGCCACACGACCAGCTTTCTTAGCTGCTTTCGCCTGACCAGATTTGCGCATCTCTTCGATCGCTTTTTCGATATCGCCGTCGGCTGCTACCAACGCCTTTTTACAATCCATCATGCCAGCGCCTGTGCGCTCGCGAAGTTCTTTTACCAGAGCTGCTGTAACTGCTGCCATCTGTCAATCCTCGCCATGCCGGTATTCCGGCCAAAATTATCCAGTAAAGTTTAGAAGAAAGGGGCCTTAACCTGGCCCCTTTTCAGCGTTTCATTACCTTAGCGGTAAGTAAAAGGGGTGATTAATAAAACCCTATTTACTCTACAGCTTCTTCTACGAAGCCGTCGCCTTCGACACCAGTAGCGCCTTGTGAACGACCTTCTACAACGGCATCAGCCGCAGCATTAAGATACAGACCCACTGCGCGGATCGCATCGTCGTTACCAGGAACGATGTAATCAACACCGTCAGGGCTAGAGTTGGTATCAACAACAGCAACTACAGGAATACCTAAGTTGTTGGCTTCCTTAATTGCAATGTGTTCGTGCTCTGCATCAATAACGAACAGCACGTCTGGCAATCCAGCCATATCTTTAATACCACCAAGGCTCTTTTCAAGCTTTTCCATTTCGCGAGTACGCATCAGCGCCTCTTTCTTGGTCAACTTGTCAAAAGTGCCGTCTTGGCTCTGGGTTTCCAGATCTTTAAGGCGTTTGATTGACTGACGAACAGTTTTCCAGTTAGTCAACATACCGCCTAACCAGCGGTGATCAACATAGAACTGGCCACAACGCTGAGCAGCTTCTTTCACTGCAACGCTGGCTGCGCGCTTAGTACCGACGAACAATACTTTACCTTTCTTAGAAGCTGCATTGCTGATGAAAGCCAGCGCTTCATTGAACATAGGTACAGTGTGTTCCAGGTTAATGATGTGAACCTTGTTACGAGCACCGAAAATGAAAGGCTTCATTTTTGGGTTCCAGTAACGGGTTTGGTGACCGAAGTGGACACCAGCTTGGAGCATGTCACGCATAGATACGTTAGGCATTTTAATTTCCTCTATGGGGTTAAGCCTCCACATCCCCCATGCAATCGACCTTTTCAGGCACCCCGAAGCATGTGACGGAATGTGTGTGTGGTAGTTTGTATCACAAACAATTGTGATACGGATTTCGGCGCGCTTTATACCACATTTACCCCCCCACGAGCAATTCTCCAGCACTGAAAATGTCGTAATTCATCAGTTTGCATAGCAAGACGCTCTGATTACAGTTTGTTATACTGCCGCTCCTTAAATAATGAAGTGTAAATGGGCAGACGATGAGTATTGTGATTAAAACACCGGCCGACATTGAAAAAATGCGGATCGCCGGTCGCCTTGCTGCGGATGTACTGGAGATGATAGGCCCCTATGTAAAAAAGGGCGTTACTACTGATGAACTAAACCAGATCTGCCACGATTATATCGTTGATGTGCAGAACGCCATCCCTGCCCCACTCAATTATCACGGTTTTCCAAAATCCATTTGCACCTCTGTAAATCACGTTATTTGTCATGGCATCCCTTCAGACAAGCAACTCAAGGATGGTGATATAGTTAATATCGACATCACAGTGATAAAAGACGGCTACCATGGCGACACAAGTAAAATGTTTGTTGTCGGTAAGCCTTCAATCCTCGCGGAAAGATTAATCCGTGTAACCCAGGAATGCTTGTATAAAGGTATCGAGTTGGTCAAACCTGGCGCGTATTTGGGCGACATCGGTTTTGTCATCCAGCAACACGCGGAAAAACATGGCTACTCAGTGGTCAAAGAGTACTGCGGCCACGGTATTGGCAGAGAGTTCCACGAAGAGCCACAGGTGCTTCATTACGGCCGAAAAGGAACCGGTGAGCAACTTAAAGCGGGTATGTGTTTCACCATTGAGCCTATGATCAATGCTGGTAAACCCCACTCGAAATTGATGAAAGATGGTTGGACCGCCATCACCAAAGATCGTAGCCTCTCCGCGCAGTGGGAACACACCTTGCTGGTGACAGAAAATGGCTGTGAAATTATGACCCTACGTGATTGCGATACGATTGACCGAGTCATCTCGCACGACTAACCAACGTTGAGCTACGGAGTATTAATGGAGTTGCAGCAGATCCTCAACGCAATCGAAGAGTTAACGATTGACGGCAAAGTCACGGATTACCGCACCGCTAATAGTGATTTTCTTAACTGGTTACGAGCCCAATATCAATCCGGCTTACCAGTCACAACGTTAGTACATCATCGTGCAACTTTTGTTGATGCCTTACTGAGCAGTTTATGGCAACGCTGTGGCTTAAACGAAATAAAAGATCTTAGTCTGGTCGCTGTCGGAGGCTATGGCCGAGGTGAACTACACCCGCAATCTGATGTTGATATATTGGTTTTAGCCAAACGCCAAGTACCTGACAGCGCCAAGAGTCAGATTAGCGAATTTATCACCTGGTTGTGGGATATACGTTTAGAGGTAGGTCAAGCGGTACGTTCAGTTAAAGAGTGTCTTCAGCTGGGTAAAAACGACATTACCATTGGCACTAATCTGCTGGAATCACGATTGATCTGTGGCGCTACAACGCCGTTCGATAAACTGCAAGATGCGGTGCAGTCCAAACGCTTTTGGCCGTCAAGTGAGCTTTACCAGGCAAAATTGGCCGAGCAACAAACCCGTCATGAGCAGTTTCATGACACTGGCTACAACCTTGAGCCGAATATCAAAAGTAACCCTGGTGGGCTGCGTGATATTCAAACCATCGGTTGGGTAGCCAAAAGCCACTTTAATGCCAATAGCCTGCAAGAGCTGATCTCCCACAACTTTCTCACCGAGGAAGAGCATCAAGAGTTAATCGAATGCCAAACGTTTCTCTGGCAAGTTCGCTTTATCCTCCATGTAGAAACTGAACGTTCCGAAAACCGCCTACTGTTTGAACATCAACCCCAGATAGCTGCCGCTCTTGGTTATTGCGACGACGGTAGCGCCGCGGTTGAAAAGATGATGAAGCGGTTCTATCAAACCATTCGTCGTGTGCGTGAACTGAACGACATGCTCATGCAGCTGTTTGACCAAGAGATATTGGGGTCAAATAACAAAGCAAAGCTCTATCCCATCGATAATGATTTTCAGCGTCGTGGCGAAATGCTGGAGATCATCGATGAAAAAGTCTTTGAGCGCCGGCCGGAAGCAATGCTGGAGCTATTTCTTCATATAGCGGATGATCCTGCCATCAAAGGGATCAATGCAGAAACCATACGCCAGTTGCGAATATCACGCCGTAACTTCCAGGGCTACATGGTGGATCACCCACAATACCGTCGACTTTTCGTGCAGTTGTTGAAGCACCCTCGCGGTATGGGACGGCCGGTAAGTCGTATGCATAAGCACTCAATGCTCGCGCTCTACTTTCCGTTATGGCAGCAGATTGTCGGTCAGATGCAATTTGATCTGTTCCACGCCTACACAGTTGACGAACATACCTATCGCCTATTACAGAATACTTATCATTTCTTAAGGCCAAGAGCAGAACAGAACTTCCCACTTTGTGGTGAGTTATTACGCAAAATGCGTAAACCCGAACTGCTGTTTCTTGCCGGACTATTTCACGATATAGGCAAAGGCCGCGGCGGCGATCACTCAGTATTAGGTGCGGTGGATGCCTTAGCATTCTGTAAGCAGCATGGCTTTAATCAACAAGATTCAGAAATCGTCGCTTGGCTGGTTAAAAGCCACTTGCTAATGTCTGTCACCGCACAGAAACGAGATATCTATGATCCTGATGTAGTCAAAGAGTTTGCAGAAAAGGTGGGTGACGAAAAGCATCTAGACTTCTTATACTGCCTCACAGTGGCGGATATCTGCGCCACCAACGACAACCTTTGGAACACTTGGAAAGCGGCACTGTTGCGTGAACTCTACTTTGCTACGCAATCACTGTTTAGAAACGGTATGGAGTTGGACTACGATCCATCTGAACAGGTAGCGAATATCAGAGCTGATGCAGAAAAAGCATTATTAAAGCGATTCCCTTTGGAGCAAGTGGAACTACTGTTATCTCGTTTCTTCGATGACTATTTCCTACGCCATACGCCGGAGCAAATTGCCTGGCATGGCCGAGAAATAGTTAACCATCAATCAGACGAGCCGCTGATACTTATCAGCAAACAGATGACCCGTGGTGGCACTGAGATATTTATCTATACCAAAGACTGTCCTGGGCTATTTGCCAAAACAGTTGGCGTGCTAGATCGAAAAGGCCTCAACGTCCATGATGCGCAGATCCAAAGTACCCGAGACGATCATACTTTAGATAGCTTCGTGGTATTAGAGCAGGACGGTGAACCACTGACGGCACCTCACCGCGTAGAAGAGATAAAGCGCGAACTGCTCAGCTCCTTGACATCTCCAGCGACTGATCGAGAAGCGACCCGTCGACCACCGACGCAGATGCGTCACTTTTCAGTGGCTACCAAGGTGAAATTTCTTAATGTCGAAGACCATAGCCGAACGATGTTGGAACTGGTCGCCCTAGACTACCCAGGGTTACTCGCCACCATTGGGGATATATTTGAGACCCATGATGTCTATTTGCAAGCAGCAAAAATCACCACCATTGGTGAGCGAGCAGAGGACTTTTTCATCCTCACCAACTCAGTCGGTGGCGGTTTAGAAGAAACAGCACGAATTGAGCTTCAACATGCACTGGAAGCTCAAATCAACCAAACAATAGATTAACGTTAACTTTGTTTTTACCGGAGAAAATGAATGACTGAACTACAAGGCATTATTGAAGCGGCATTTGAGCAGCGTGAAACTATCACGCCATCAACCGTAGAGCCTAAAGTCAAAGAAGCAATCATCGCTGCCATCGAGCTGATTGATAGCGGCAAAGCTCGCGTCGCAGAAAAGATCGCTGACGAATGGGTTGTCCACCAGTGGCTAAAAAAAGCGGTACTGCTCTATTTCCGCATCAATGACAACGCCGTAGTTGAAGGGGCTGAAAGTAAGTACTTCGACAAAGTCCCAATGAAGTACGAAAACTACTCGGAAGAGGATTTTAAGCGTGATGGCGCCCGCGTCGTCCCACCTGCAGCCGTACGTAAGGGTGCGTTTATCGCGAATGACGCCGTATTAATGCCCTCCTATGTCAACATCGGCGCTTATGTTGGCGAAGGCACCATGGTTGATACTTGGGCCACTGTCGGCTCCTGTGCGCAAATTGGTAAGAATGTACACCTGTCAGGCGGCGTTGGCATCGGTGGCGTATTAGAGCCACTACAGGCTAATCCTACAATCATCGAGGACAACTGCTTTATCGGCGCTCGCTCAGAGGTAGTTGAAGGCGTGATTGTCGAAGAGGGCTCAGTGATTTCAATGGGCGTATTTATCGGCCAAAGCACACGTATTTTCGACCGTGAAACAGGTGAAGTCCATTATGGTCGAGTCCCTGCTGGCTCGGTTGTTGTTAGTGGTAGCCTGCCTTCTAAATGCGGTAACTACAGCCTTTATGCGGCGATCATCGTGAAGAAGGTTGATGCAAAAACGCGTTCTAAAGTAGGGATCAATGCCCTGCTTCGTAGTGCTGAATAGACGGTTCTGATTAATTGATATAAAAAAGGGAGCCTCACAGGCTCCCTTTTTAATCGGTACAAAGAAGTTCTACTATTTCATGTTCTTAACTTTATCTATGAAGGTCGTTCTTGCCGAGCTTGAGCCTGCCCGTTCCGCCTCTTCAACTAATTTTAATGCCTTATCGATGTCGTTCGCTTCTACCGCCTGAGCAATCAAGTTGTTATAGAGGTCTTCTGTTTCTGGCAGCATAGAAACATTACCTGTAGCAACCGCGGAAGTGAGTCCTGGTGTTGGTGATCTATCTGGCACTTCACTCGGTGCAGGTAAATCTAAATACTGTTCACCGTTGTTCCGATTGCCATCACTTGGGAACATATCTTTGAAGAATTGGTCCACAGCATCACCCCCTGTAGGATCTGAATAACCAGAACGAACAGTCACTCTCAACTTACCAACCGCACTATGAGGCGCAATAGGATCTGGCAGACCAGGATCAGCACGCCCCTGCGTTTCAGCAAACAGACGCATCGTAGAGATCATCTGGGTCGAACCTTCCAGATCTTCTGCCGTTGTAAAGAGAATTAGGTATGTCTCAGCCCCATCCGTGCCTTGACGAAAACCGTTCACATTAACAACCGCATTTAACCGATTGGGATTAAACATCTTTTCAGGAATATATGTGAACTGGTTAGAAGATATAACGCGTGTAATATTGAATTTGTTATCCAACAGCAGCGCCGATGGGCTAAAAATAACGTCGTTATACAACAAGCTTTCAAGCTCAACCGAATACGATCCGACCACTTGTGGCAGGCGATACCCTAATACAAAACTTTTACCGGTTTTAAACTCAAACACTTGCGCATCAACATCTATAAATACTTCTTCGCTAAACGATGCAGGCAAGGGAAAATAATTTAACTGCGATAAGCTGTTACAACAACTATCCTTATTAAACAAAGCCCATTTTGCCTGTTCAATATCGGTCAGTTGACGCGCTTCCTCGCCGCCGCCAAGCCAATCAAACCACCCAGCTTGAACGGGAGACAACAAACACACGGTTAAGCCAAAGCCTACAACTAAACTACGCCAGATTCTCATAAAAAATGAATAACCTTTTAACCAACAAAAACTCTACCTAAATGTACAAAGTACCGTATAGAAAAAGCCCCCGGTTAGCAATACTAGCCGAGGGCTTTTAGCTTGTTGAGTCCAGTTAAGTCATTATAACTCTAACTAACTCTGTAGTGGCTTACCACCAAGCTTCAACCTGTGCACCGAAACGCAGGTTACCGTCGTCATCACGGGCTTCAGCTTGATCTCCCCAGAACGAACCAGCGTATACACGGATTTGAGGACGAGCCCAGAAGCTCTTACCTGCAGACCAGTTTTGTGAAACAATCAATTTAGTCTGGTCGTAATCACCGTTATCGCCTTCCCATGGGTAGCCTTCGTCATCAGAATAACCGATTTCAACCGCAGTACTCATTACGTCGTTCCACTTGTATGTAGGACGAGCAACAATTGACAACTTCTTCAGATCATCATAATCGCCATAAGTTTCAGCAACCTGATAGATAACTGAGTAACCCATTTCGATGTCAGCTGACAGCTTGATCACACCGAAATCCATGAAACGATATGAAGTTTCTTGCTGACCATCCCACCATGGGCGGTTCAACGACTCACCACCACCATGGTTAGCCCATGCAGCGTGACCCATAGAGTCTTTACCATACTGAACAACGATCTTGTTGAAGCCACCCATCAAACCGTGAGAAATCTCAGCAGTAACGAAGTAACCATCATCATCGCCATAGTCCGCATCATCCTGAGCATCTGTCAGGTCAGCGAAGCCATAGATACCGATCAGTTCAAGGTTCGCACCAGCCCACAGAGGGATACCAGAATAACGAATATCTAATTTGTTATTCTGAATAGTACCAAGACCTTCGCCAACCTGGTTGTTGTTACCATCACCTTCGATACGAGAAGGTGTATCGAAGTTAGTCCATGCAAAAGACAACTGACCAGGACCTGCTTTAATACCTTCTACACCAGCACCGTAACCGGAGTTGTTCACATAGAACAGATCCAACCAGTGAACATCTTTACGTTGATAGAAACGCTTACCAGCCCAGATAGTTGCCTCAGGCGCGAAACCTAAAACACCTTTACCTGAAGCAAAGATTTGACGAAGTGCGAAATCGCCGCCGCCCCAAGGCTCCCCTCGCTGGCGAGCACCGCTGTTAGCAGTACCATCAGCATTGGTATCATTATCAGAGTAGACAGCTTGGTAATCGTTACCTTGATTCTGAATATCTGTCGCCCACATAGCTTCTACGCGGAAAACTTTACCATCACGATTGTATACTTCTTGAGCAAGGTCGAGTTCAACATAAGTATCACACTCATCACCCAGACGACCAGTCCAGTGACCACCTGCGCCAGAACCGTAACAAGTTTGCTCGCCACCGTCGCCAGTAGTTGACAAACCAGCACGGGCATAACCGTGAAATTCTACTGCAGAAGCGCTAGCAGCAGTCAGTGCTGATGCGATCGCTAATGCGATTGGAAGTGCTTTGATTTTAGCCATTTGACTAATCCCTTTTTTGATTATTACTTCGTTATTTGAGAAACCAACATTCCCTTGGGAGCGTTAGCTAACGAACCTCTTCGTGTTCATTTAGTTAACACTCCGGTATTCAGCTAAGTGCCTTTCGCTGCCTACCTGACTTTAATCACCCCCCGGCGTTAAAAGTCAGGGGAGATGCTAAACCTGAGTCAGCAACTTTTCTGTGACTATCTTCACAAGATAGTTACAAGTATAGAACCTTCGGTGAAAAATGTTACTGAACATTCGCTCTAAAGTTACCGTTAATAACTGATTGCAGACCGCTTGTTAACTGGTATTTTCAGACGTATGACAAATATGTGCGCGGTGTAGAAAAAAAACAAAAGGCTGCGATCTGCAGCCTTTTGTTTGTAATTTATTTACAGATTGGTTTTCAAACAACTGTCCAATTCGGCAACTCGATTACCCCATGCCAAAGCTCATCCCAACCCGCCTCACATTCGACCAGCTGTTCGTTCACGGGATGAACAAAACTGATCCGGGTCGCACGTAGTAACAACCCTTTTAGGCCTAATTCCTGACGAAACAGTTTGTTATGTTTACCATCGCCATGGGTGGTATCGCCCACAATAGGGTGTGAAATATGAGCCATGTGGCGTCGCAATTGATGTCGTCGGCCCGTTTCTGGTCGCAACTTAAGCAATGAATAGCGTGCCTCTGGGTAATTCCCTACCGGAATTGGTAATAACAATTGCTCCAAAGGCTGATAGTGAGTAACGGCAGGCTGAGGCGGTTTATCTTCGCTAGTACGCCTATCTTCATGCTTATCGCGCTTCTCTTTGAGCGGATAGTCAATCATATCAGCGCTGTTAACATATCCACGAACCACTGCGTGATATTGCTTCTCTATCTCGCCATTTTGAAACAATAAAGAGAGAGCACTTGCCGTGGACGGATCCAGTGCAAAGATCAAACATCCTGACGTTGGCTTATCTAACCGATGCACGGGGTAGACATGCTGCCCAAGTTGATCCCGCAAAGTCTGCATAACGAAGCGTGTTTCATGACGATCGATGAAAGAGCGATGTACTAACATGCCGCCCGGCTTATCAATCACCACTATATAAGGGTCTTGGTGCAAAATTCTCAGTTCACTCGACACCCTTAATGCCCCGCTGTCATGGTTAACGACTGGTCTAGCGCTTTCAATGTAACAATCAACTTTCTAACCTCTGGCACGGATAGGTCGAGTACCTGCTCAGCCATCGTTGCTATATCGCAGCTTGTCGGTAAAGGCGCTCGCTGATTAACGATACCTTGCATTCGCGGTAAAAAAACAAACTGTAACCATTGCTGAAACGACAAAGTATCGCAACAAAACGGAGCCGATGAACTAAGCGCTGCGGCTTCTGGTGCCTGTTCGCTCCATAGACCCGCTTGTCGTAACAACTTGGATACATCTCCAAGGTATTTCTCTATTGCTATATATTTCATAACAACTCCTCTATCTCGGCTGCATATTATCACAGCGAATTGGGGGTTGAGGGGATAGAACGGACCACTATAATGGCGCAGCCAAGCCAAGAGGGGTGATGATGAACGCTGAACTAGATCTATGCTGTAAGCAATTGGGGCTTAACCTGACCGTCTATAATCTGGGCCGGCGAGTCGAATTGTTGGATCAAACGCTGTTTACGCAGCTCCAGTTACAGGAAGTTCCTTACCCCTTCCCACTGCAGCGCCATGCCATTCTCGCCATGGTGATAGAAACGGCATTAGCACCGTTTGAGCCTTCGTTTTGGTGCCTTAAACTGCCCTTAGACGAACAGGGTATGCTTGACTTTTCCGCCTTAAACCAACTATGTGCATTGATACAGCAGGCATTTAACCATGCAGTTGCCGTCGAGCAGCGGGAATCAATGTTAAAAAGCAACCCCTTCGCCTATGCACCAAGCCAACAACAGTTGGCTCTGATCACCGCCCACATACGAGCACAGAAACAGCAAGCAGCATCTAAATACTATGAACAAGCCGCCGACTACTTCAGTGGCCAACTGCCCTACTCGCAATGGCAGTCACTGCCATTACAGGGGGTAGCAGACTTTATAATAAGAATGGAGCAGCAATGCGATTCAGCATCAAGCATCGCAGACTATCAGGCGCTGCCAATAGAAGTTAAAGCTGGATTAGCGGCCATGGCAGAACAAGTTGGCATCTCTGATACACTGGCCAAAGCTGTTACCCTACACCTTGAAAAGAGTAGCGATATTGCCGAACAACTATGCGCAACCCGTATGTTGTTGCACCCAAAACATCAGGCCATCTTAAGCCCTATGCTACCTAAGTTGTTGAGTTCAGAGTTAGGTGATAATGCTGAGTTCCTCATTCTCGTCGCTGGTCGCGGATGGGAGCTACTAATTGATCCCAACCTGTCGCTGTTCTTAGAAAAAACAGCGAAACGACAAGACCAAGTGCTGTTTAACACATTGCTTCTTGATCTATTTGCTATCCCTGGAATGAGAGGAAAGCTACAAAATGCCTTCCGTAGTAGCGATCGCTCTCCAGCATTAGCTGGAGCCATCGGTAATTTTTTAGCGTCACTACGTTAATGGTTAGCGAAGGCTAAAACCTAATTAAAGCGATGCCCAATTCGGCCACAAAGAAACTCAAAGTACATAACCCAATCCCCCATCAGGCTATACAAGGGATACTTAAATGTCGCAGGCCGATTGTGTTCAAAAGCAAAATGTCCTAACCAAGCAAAGCCGTAACCGATGACAGGTAGCAGCCAAATATAGTGCCACTGCGCCTGCCAAACGATCCCGATGGCCGTCAACAACACTAAGGTGCTTCCCACATAGTGTAATGCACGACATCGCGGGTCTCGGTGTTCTTGCAGATAGTATGGATAGAACTGCTGAAAGCTTTCAAATTTCTGTTCTGTCATTGTATTTCCCTGCGAAAACGCCAATCGGAAACCTAAGCTGTGTCGCCTTAGCTAGAGTCTATAATTGCACTATTCTGCCACGTTAAATCATCGAAGCATTTTCGATATACACCACAGTGAGGCCACCATAGTGGACACTTCAACGCATAACCTGAGTAATCTATTTGCTCAATTAGGATTAGCATCAGATCCTGCAAGTCTCAAAGATTTCATCATCGCTCATTCACTTAACCCTGAACAAAAGTTAGCTGACGCGCCATTTTGGAACGCATCTCAAGCGACCTTCCTCAGTGAAGCACTTAGCGAAGATAGTGATTGGACGGAGATTGTCGATCAGTTAGACAGTATGCTTAGAGCCGACGTAAAAGCGTAATTGAGCCGAGTTATCACCGTTCCATCTCGGCATTTTTCCCATCACAAGTTAACATAGCGACTTTCTCTGATGGCGTTAAAGGAAGTACATGGATAATCAATTAATGAGGGCGTTACAACAGCTTTTACAAGAGGGTAAGGTTCCTTCCGTTGCGTTACTAAAAGGGCGAGTCGGTAAGCAGGTCAGCATGCATGAACTGATCTCAGCAGTACAACAGGCGAAAACAGCACCGGAAAAAATACTTGCGGCTGATACTGCCCCCGCACCAGCTGCGAGTACGGCAGCTAAAAACAGTAATGCAGAAACATCAAATTCAGCAGAGGTGCTCGCGGAACTCAAAGCGATCCGCAACGAGCTCACCTGGATCCGCGCTCACATAGAAAAGCAGAATGAATCTGCTTCAGACAGTTAATGCGTTAAGAAAATCAGGCAGAGTCTCCGCCAGCACTTTGTGAGGCTCACAGCCTACTTTTTCGACAACCACCTGCCCAGTTTCATTGTTGACACTAATAATGGTGTCATCATCGATACAACCAATGAACAGCGTGATCTTTTGCCCAAGCCGCTTTTTCATCACGATGTGGCCAATCATATTTTGCTGCAATCCTTTGAAGTCCTGCTCATTCCAAACCTGAATAAGATCAAACGAATGGCCAGCGAAATTCAGCGCCAATGAGTCACAAAAATAGCTTTGATAAAATGCCTTAACACTCTCATCAAGCACACACTCAATCGCCTCTTCCACATTGCTAAAATCGCCCAGCTCGTCTCGCTTAAAAGGCTGCCAATGCTTGTCGCCCTCTTTATCCTCAACCTCATCAACAAAACAGGGAGAGGGTAAATCAGGATCAGAACAGAGTGTTGGCAATTCACCCGTTGCTTCTTGCGTTGCTTGAAGAAAACGTTGAAAAAGCGACGCCAGAGCATCAGTTGTGGCAGACATCATTTCTTGAGGTTCCAAATAAGCGTTACAATGGCATCAGTTTAACCAACCAAGTTCTATTATGACTAGCGCTTACGACAATCACCCTGATCTATCTAACCTCGCTCTGGGCGAAAAGACCGAATATCGCCAGCACTACGCTCCCGAGTTGTTACAACCCGTGCCACGACGCCTAAATCGTGAACAGATAGGAGTGACAAGTGACCTCCCGTTCCACGGCGGTGATATCTGGACTGGCTATGAATTATCATGGTTAAACGAAAAGGGCTTACCTCAGGTAGCCATTGCTACCTTCGCCATACCCTGCACTTCCACAAATTTGGTTGAATCGAAGTCGTTTAAACTGTACCTGAATAGCTTCAACCAGCACACGTTCTCCGATTGGGCAACGGTGAAAATGGTATTAAAGCAGGACCTTTCCAAGTGCGCAGAGGCAGAAGTTGATGTGTCGTTGGCAACGCTGGATAGCTTTGAAAAGCAAAAAATTACCGGCTTTGACGCCGAGCTCATTGATAACCAAGATATCGACATCACTGATTATGACTACCAACCAGCGCTTCTCAAAGCAGGTAGCGATAAAAAAATTGTTAGTGAAAAACTGCAAAGCCATCTACTCAAATCAAATTGCCTGATCACCAATCAACCCGATTGGGGAAGCGTCATGATCAGTTACACAGGCCAACAGATTAACCACGCCTCGCTGCTGCGATACATAGTGTCATTTCGCAATCACAATGAATTTCATGAGCAGTGCGTTGAACGGATCTTTACTGACCTACAATCTCGCTTCGCGTTAGATAAACTCACTGTTTATGCAAGATATACAAGACGAGGGGGATTAGATATCAATCCATTTAGAAGTAATTTTGAACCAATGCCAACGAATATTAGAATGGCACGGCAATAATAGGGTCGCGATTTGCTGTCAGAACTTTTACTATGCAGAAACATTTTATTAATTACGTCAGTGGCTTGTTGAAAAAACTATCCTTTGTTTTCTGCATCTTGCTCTTCCATACACCTGCGTGGGGTACCGACGCAGCTTTGGATCTGCTCACGGAAGCTCGCTCGCTGTTAATTGAGAACCCGCAAAAAGCCAGAGAACTGATCCTCACCGAGTTAACCGGCGCAGAAACACTAGCCGATGGTCAGCTGTTAGCCCGTGCTCATCTCCTAGTTGCGGCAACTTATGTCGAAGAAAAAAGCGAAGCGGAAAAAGCAAAACACCATCTGCACTTTGCTCAACGGCAAATCGCCAGCTCCCCCGATAGCACCCTGGAAGCCGAAGCACTATTAATTGAAGGACGAATAGCGGCTTATTTTGATAACGATGTACCCACAGCGATCAAGCGCTTCGACCGCGCCCTGCAATTACTCGCCAATAATTCGGGGGCATCCCCTCGCCTACTTAAGCATGCCCTGCATGAAGCCATTGGCCGCGCCTATAACGATCAAGCACAATTTAGCCTCGGCAGTCAGCATATGTTAGCCGCGCTGGCGCTAACGCAAAAAACTGATGACCCACTGTTAAAGGCATGGACAAGGGTGTATTTAGCCCAATCCTACAAGGGGCTGTTACAATCGCAGCAGGCAATAAAGTACCTTTTATCGGCGCTTTCAATCGCTGAAAAAGCAAAAGACGATAGCTTGTCCGCGTATATTTTTGGTCGCCTAGGGTTGGTTTATAAACAGCTGTCAAACTACTCCAGAGCACAAGACTATGTAGAGCGATCAGCAGAGATTTATCAATCTCTTAATGATGATTCGAATTTAGCCCATAGTTTAAACTTTTTAGGCACTATCTACGAACAGCAAGGACAGTACGACACCGCACTGCTGCATTACCTAAATGCATTAGAACTAACAAGAAACCACCCAACAGCCACGAAACTCGGGCTGCTATATCATAATATTGGCCAGATCTATCTCCATCAAGACGATTACGTCAATGCGCAGCGCTACCTTGAACGCTCGCTCCAGGAGTTAACAACCGCCAGCAGAGATCATTACCTTGGCGCATCTCACCTGTTGATGGCAAAACTAAAACATAAGCAAAACAGTGTAAATGAGGCTCTGCAACACGCTCATCAATCACTTAAACTCTCTTCTGAAAGTGAGTACCTGTTTACCCCGGCAGAAGCACACTTGCTATTGGCCACGCTTTACGCTGACAAAGAATTGTTTGCAGACGCCTACCACCATCAACGTAAGGCGAGTGATTACCAGCGGCCTGATAAGGCGCTGTTACCCCCCGCTCAAGTATCAGACGAGCGCTATCAACAGCAGCAATTACAACGTACTCTCCAAAGCTTAAGAAATCAGCTTGAAGATACATCTATAGAACATGAGCAACAGAGTAGCTGGTTGATAATTTCATTGGCTATAACAGCCATATGCATACTGCTGTTGATACTCATTCTGCGCCTTTATCTAAGCAATAAACGGCAGACGGTCGAATTAAAAAAACAGCAATTCCTCCACCCCACGACAGGACTTCTGGGGACACAACATTTGCATGACTTCCTCAAACAGAAAATCACTGATGCACAAAAGCAACATGAAATTTTCTATAGTGAAAGTGATGCTCAAGGCAAAGACCACAAAAGCTTTTACTTGTTGATTGAGCTACCTGTACTAAAGCAGGTTTATGTTCAAAAAGGGTTTAAAGCAGGGCGGCTGTTTGATGCTAAGTTTGGCGAATTAATTCAAGCCAATATAACCTCTGAGCTGAAATTTTTTCACCCAAGAGAGTATGTCCTATGCGCTTGCTTAACGGGAACGAATTACCTGACATCAGCGCAAGCAGTAAAGAAGGTGCAAGCCATTCTCGACGACATATTTGAGGCATTGGCACTGTCTGAGCGCGCCCGACTGTACTCTATTGGTGTTATTAGTATGCCATTTTTATCAAAAGCAAGCCGAGCCATAGACAGCAATAACCTTCCCGAGCTACTGGTTTTGGCTTTAAATGGCGCTAATCAACTGCGAGTTATCAATGGCGAGTCGGCCTGGGTAACACTCCATGCGATCGATGCAACGCCCGGCACCCTGTTCAATAATGACGCAAGAACAGGATGCTTGTTAGGCTTAAGAAAAGGCTTAGTAAAGGTACAAGCGTCACACGATAAACAATTGATTGAATGGCCTAATGACTGATATCTGAATTCAATCATCAAATAGTTGTAAAAGACGCTATGTTTATAGTTGAATTCCAAGAGTAGGTGGATGCCAGTGGTAAGTTCAGGAAGATAATGATGACGGAATCCGCACCAGCAAGTGCAAATATTGCATTGGTCAGCCAAAAGTTGCAGCAATCTCAGCAGGCTTACCAGCAACTCGAAGTCCGCTACAAACAGGAAGCGGCGGCACTTTATAAGCTGATAAATAAGTTATCCCTCGCATGTAAAGGGCAAAACATTGAGCTCGACAACAAGTTGGCATTACTCCGAGGTCATTTAACAGAAAACCTTAGTATTGAGAAAGCCAACAAATTGTTGTTGAGCATCGATCAGTTGCTCAATAGTCACACCAGCCATGTTGAAAAGCAGCTCAGCTACACCAGAGACCAGTTCCAAACATCAGGCAAAAATCTTCAGCAGTGGCGAGGGTTACCACCTCAGTTGCGCCGAGATCTGCGCTCATTAATAGATTCAAGCGGTAAAGTCGAACAGTCTGTTTACGATTTTCTACCCCATCTGCAAAAGCTCGTTGAACTCTATAATCACGCGTACGATGCCGCTGGCAGTGGCGACACAGCTGCACCGCAACAGGTTAGAGAGTTAAAGCGGGAATTCAGTGACGAATTGCTAGCACTGATGACCGAAGTAGAGTTTGATAACGAAGCCAATACTCGGCTCAAACAACTGAAACAAAAAGTCGGCCTGGCCAACGATATTGATGAGTTACTTAGTTACTGTATTGAACTAATAAAACTCTTGGTGGAAAGTGTCCAACAAGAAAGAAAGTCATCAGAAGCGTTTTTAAACCACCTCAATGAAGCACTTAGCACTGTTTATGGTGCCGTCACCCAAACCCTGCAAAATTCTCAACTGCTGACCGAACAAAGCCGTGAGGTTAACAGTGCATTAAAGACCCAGATAGAGAAGCTGGGGGCAGAAGTTGATGCGGCCAATGATCTCGATTTATTAAAAGAGAAAGTCCGATTGCATCTGCAAGAGATCGCCAGTGCATTAGAGAAAAGAGAACGTTTAGCCGAGCAGGAGCAAAGTCTCAACGAGTTGCTGATGGCGATGCAAAATCGTATTGATACCCTAGAAGAGGACGCTAAATCGTATCGCAGTAGGTTGAACGAACAGCGGCAACAGCTTTACCTGGACAGTCTCACTCAACTGCCTAACCGAGCAGCCTTCAATGAACGATTAGAGATCGAATATCAACGCTGGAAGCGCTACGGCGGAGATCTCTCTATTGCCGTGTTAGATCTCGATCACTTCAAAAACATTAACGATACCTACGGCCATATCGCCGGTGATAAGACCCTTCAGGTAATCGCTAAGCTACTCGGTAAAACAGTTAGAAAAACCGACTTTATCTGTCGCTTCGGCGGTGAAGAGTTTGTGTTGATCCTACCGGAGCAAACTGCTGAATCGGCCACACAACCGATGAATAAACTACGTATTGCGGTATCAAAACTGCCCTTTAAATTTAAGGGACAAAATGTCACGGTAACCGTGTCTATCGGCCTGGCAACCTTTAATAAAGGTGAAAACACCGAAACCGTATTCGAGCGCGCCGATCAAGCGCTGTACGCAGCGAAAGAAAGTGGCCGGAATCAACTCGTTATCAAATAGCTATCCGTCTCCCAAATCATCATGCCCCCAATAGCTGGGGGCTTTCTCCTATGAGAGGTGCCCTATGATCACCCAAATAAGTCCCTCCGGCAGCATGGAGTTGTTGTCCCCATTAGAAGTCGAACGATTAAAAGCCAGTTCCACCAGTCAACTCTATCGCCTGTATCGGAACTGCTCATTGGCGGTTTTGAACTCTGGCAGCAAAACCGATAGCAGCAAAGAAACCCTTGAGCGTTATAAAAGTTTCGATATCAATGTATTACGCCGAGAGCGTGGGGTTAAAATCGAATTAATCAACCCCCCGGAAGAAGCGATTGTTGATGGCGAGATTATTCGGGGCATACAAGAGCATCTATTTTCTGTTCTCAGAGACATCGTTTATGTCAGTGACAGGTACCAAAACAATGCCTATATCAATCTGACCAACTCTCAACACCTAACTCATGTTGTCTTTGATATTCTGCGTAATGCTGGAGCACTGCATTCGCAATCAGATCCCAATATGGTGGTGTGTTGGGGTGGCCACTCTATCTCCGATATCGAACATCAATATACCCTCGAAGTAGGTCATGCCCTCGGACTCCGACAACTCAATGTCTGCACAGGCTGTGGTCCAGGAGCAATGGAAGGCCCGATGCGCGGCGCCGCCATTAGCCACGCCAAGCAACGAGTCAGAAATGGTCGCTACCTTGGACTAACAGAGCCCAGCATTATTGCCGCCGAACCGCCCAACTCTATCGTTAATGAACTGGTGATATTGCCAGATATAGAAAAACGTTTAGAAGCCTTCGTTCGCGTTGCTCACGGTATTATCATCTTCCCCGGCGGCGTAGGTACGGCCGAAGAGCTTTTGTATTTGCTCGGGATATTACTCAATGAAGAAAATGCCAAGCAACCTTTCCCTATAGTGCTCACAGGGCCTGTAGAGTCTGCAGAGTACTTCCATCAAATAGATCAATTTGTTGGTGCCACATTAGGTCCTGAAGCACAAAATAAATATCGCATAGTGATAGGCGATCCATCGCTAGCCGCTCGCGTGTTAAAAGAATCAATGCCTGATGTACGCGCGTATCGAAAGACTATTGGTGATGCCTATCATTTTAACTGGTCGTTAAAAATCGAACCCGAATTTCAACTACCGTTCGAGCCTACCCATGACAATATCGCTGCGCTCAACCTGCACAAAGATCAAAATAAAGCTGCACTTGCCGCCGATCTAAGACGTGCCTTCTCTGCTATTGTTGCCGGCAATGTAAAAGCAGAGGGAATGAAAGCGATTGAAAAACACGGACCATTTGAGATCAATGGTGATCCGATGCTAATGAAGATGTTAGATAAACTACTCAGAGCGTTTGTCGAACAGCAACGCATGAAATTGCCCGGAAGCGACTATGTCCCCTGTTACACCGTCCGCGCTTAATAAAAAAGCCGGCCAACGAGGACGCATTATATTGCTTGATGGCATGAATATGGTGCGCCGTATCTATGCTGCCTGCTCTCGTCATTCTGAACACAATGCCCTAGAACAAACGCTATCACGCTGCACACAGACCCTGAATCGTGTCGTTAAACAGCACAGACCGACCCACGCCCTGTGTGTGTTCGATGGTGATCAACCCAATTGGCGCCGAGACTTATTGGCGAATTATAAAATTAGTCGCAAAGGAATGCCCAGCGCACTGAAGCTAGGCTTAGAACAGATACAAGAAGCGTTTTGGCAGATGGGAGTCGACTCGCTACTGTCAGAGTCAGATGAAGCGGATGACCTAATCGCGACACTAAGCAGCAAGTCGTGTCACCACGCCGATGTTATCATCATCTCCACTGACCACGGATTCGGACAACTTCTGTCGCCACAGGTACACCAATGGGATTGTTTCGCCCGACAATTTCTGGACATCAATTTCTATCAACAACGCTACCAGCTTCATCCCCATCAGCTACCTTTGTTCAATGCGCTGGTCGGAAGCAATAGTCATGACATCAAAGGTATCAAAGGTGTTGGTGCGAAGACGGCCAGCTCTTTACTCAATCGTTATACCACCATCGACGCATTGCTACGGGCTGACGATATACCGGAAAAAATTTCATTAAAGCTGCATGAGCAACAGGAAAAGCTACACACTAACTTTAAAATACTGACGTACAGGACGGAGATCCCACTGGGGTTTTCCATGAGCGATATTCGCTATCAGAGAGCAAGTCATGACTAACTCATCAACCATCATGATCACAGGGGCAAACCGAGGTATCGGCCTAGCCTTTGTCGAAAAGTATCTGCAACAAGGAGATCAAGTCATCGCCTGCTGCCGTCATCCTGGCGAAGCACATCAGTTGCATTCGTTGAAGCGCATTCATAAAGACCAGCTGCAAATGCATACCCTAGATGTTGACGCTCCGGAAAGCATTGAACAGTTAGCAAATAAACTGAGCACTGCCCGCATCGACATCCTGATCAATAACGCAGGTGTTTACGGACCAAAAGGCTCTGTTCTCGGCGAGATTAGTCAAAACGACTGGCAAAAAGTATTTACCACCAATGCCATCGCACCACTCTTGGTTTGTCAGGCGTTTCAACAACAGGTAGCGCAAAGCCAGCAAAAGATCATGGTCTGTATTAGTAGCAAAATGGGGAGCATGGCAGACAATAGCTCTGGTGGAAGTTATATCTATCGCAGTTCCAAAGCAGCCCTGAATGCCGTAGTCAAAAGCCTTGCTCTGGATCTATACAACCATGAGATAAAAATTGTCGCGCTTCATCCTGGCTGGGTACAAACCGAGATGGGTGGTGCGAATGCCTTAATATCAACCACAAAGTCAGTCGACAGCATGGTAAGAGTGATCGAAAATATCGATGAAAATCAAATAGGACGCATGTTGAACTACGATGGTACAGTGATCCCATGGTGAATCACCTATAACCTTTTAGCGACAGCTGTTACGTCATGAAAACTAAAGCAGTAGACAAGTCATTACATATTAAACACCCTGATACTCTTTATCTGGCGGTGGATAAGCTATTTCACTTGAGCACCGACGGGCCATCGAGTCAATTTGTCGTTGGCGTACACAAATTAGCAAAAATCATCTATCAGTCTTACCCTCTTGATGCCCCGGTGGTCATTGCCCACCTGTCGCTGCACAATGACAAGTTTAGTTTGGCAGTTAACGAAGCGCTCAATTGTGCCATCTTGACCTGTGCACTTGGTTATCAAAGCCATTGGAGCAGCCACCACGTCGTACCATTGATCGCTGCGGCCATCAGCAAAGATATTGCTGACTTGCAGTTAAACAATAATCGCTTTGATGGCACCCGTTTTAACGAGCAAGAAACACTGCAATGGCATAACCGTGGTGATCGTGCCAAGCAGTGGTTGAGTGCCGCAGGAGTCACCTCCGAACTTTGGCTCGAAGCTGTCGCTGGGCATGCAGCCAAAATGGACGGCTCTGGCTACCCAGCTCTCGCCGGCTATCAGCTGACACCAGCGGTCAGGCTACTGAGTTGGTGCAGTTTTTTTTCTGAACAGATTTGTCCCCGAGCCAACCGCACAGGCTTACGTCCCAGACAAATCATCCGCTACGCCTTAGGCCGCAGACGGCACGCCTTTGATCGACAGCTAATTAATAAAACCGCACAGATCTTCGCACCTATTCAGCCAGGGGCTGTCATTAAGACCGAAGATGAACAACATGCCATAGTGATTGGCCGGCAAAACAGGCGCGAAGCTATTATCACCTCTGTGGTCACTAAAGATCTGGATATTCAGCAGTGCAATATCAGCGGCATAATAAAGCGCTACCCCACCCAGATCGACAAGGGACGTCACTTTCTCGCTCGACTGATCCGTGGCTGGCAGCAGATGCAAGCACAATCCATCACCTTACTTGACGGCCTACAAATAGCCCGGCAAGAAACACTCAGCCCAGAAAAAATTACAGAAGTGGCTTACCTATTTGAATTAGAAGAGCCTGACATACCAGCATTAGCTAGATTATTAACCGAATACCCCTCCCTATTGTCGCGTTTAGCGCAGCAAGCCCAACGTTTAAGCCGGCGTCAGCTTAACGTCAGCGACCCGAAACAGATCTTAATGATGCTAGGACTCGAGCGTGCATCTCCCTTAGTGCAGCGTAACGCTATGCTAGAAGCCCTTGAGGCCAACGCTGGGCCATATCAACGAACACTTAGTTCACTGATTGAGTGCTATAGCGCTTTTTGTTCTCTCATGGCAGAGCAAACCAAATTTGCAGATATGGAGAAGACCCGCATCATTTCCACAGCTCAATGTGCGGGCTTTCTATTGTCTCCCGAACTCATTGCCACCCGCCCAGCCAACATACAAAACGACGGGCAACGTCCCGGATTTTGGTTCAAACAGCAGGACAACCTGCGATTGGAATCGCTAAGCCTTGCCTTCGCCAAGCGCTGGCAGCTTCCACCTTTCGCCCTGAACGCGCTGCTCCTCGCCGCAGAACGTGTTGCCCCGAATGCCAGCAGAAAAGCGATCGGCTACGCTCACCTGTTAAAACTTTGTAGCCAGCTTTATCAGCACTTTATGGCAACGGGTGAAATGACGTTAACAAACAAAGAAACCAAGGAATTAGCTGTTTCACTCAGTATCAACGATAGTCAGCTTAAAAATACCTTTAATACATTTATTCAACAATATCACCCCTACACACCACTCGATTAGCTTGCTGATTTTATGAACAGTGGTAGAATCAACGATCTGTCGGTAAACGGGCACCGACTGTTTTAGGAGAAGTAGATTGCTGGTATTGATTCGTTGGGTTTTCAGCCTGTTAATTTTGGCGGCAACCGCCCTTTTTGTTGTGGACGGCGTATTACGTACTAATCCAACGCTACCGACCACAGTATATTTGGCGGTGATCATATGGGGCGTAGCTGGAGCTTCCTGTTTCGCTCGAAACTGGGGCGTCGGTGCCGCTTATGCATTTCGTCCGTTCATGTTGTCTATCCCTGTAGGCTTAGGCTTATTCGCTTGGGGATTCTGGATGCATAGCCAACATAGCTTTGATGTTACAGAAGTGCCTCGCCTAGCAAATGCTCATACCCAGATTGAAGGTGACACCTATCAACTTCCCGATTACGAAGAGCAGCTCAAGCCCAAAACCTACCGCCCCAAGTTGCAAGCCACGCCAACGGTAGCAAAGAAAGTTGCAGCAGAAATGCAACTTCAAGCAGGTGACTGCGATCTCGATAGACATACTCAACGTTGGTGTCGCGGTTTTTACTTCGAAGCGGGTAAACAACCAGAGCAAGAATTAAAAGAGTTCGTCGCCCAACAGCCACTCTCTGAGCTGGATTCATGGCCGGATAATGCTTGCCCGAGCTACAGTGTCTTTGATGGCCAACATAAGTACGGGCAAGTGGTTAACATTAGAAAAGGCGAAGTTGAATGCGGCGCCGCACAAATGAAGCCCGGGCAGCGCCACCCTGTTCAAATCTGTGTGCAGTGGTATAAATACGACTGCATAGTACCCGGCGCGAGCGCCTGGGCATCTATCGGTCTCGACGAGGCTCCCGACGCAAGTGTACAGTGATCTCTTCTCTATCATGATAGAGGTGCTTCGCTGTCACTTGGTATCTTACACCTTCATCTCGTAAGAACTGCTTCATTAGCTCTAAACAGCGTTCTGCTTCGCTGAAACGTTGTTTCATTGGCAGTTTTAAGTTAAATATCGCTTCTTCACACCAACGATTAGCTAGCCACTGGCCCATCAAACGAGCTATGCGGCCAGGCTTTTCTACCATGTCGCATACCAGCCAGGTGATATTTTTACGTTTTGGTTCAAAGCCAAAGCCATCCGCCATGAAGTGCTTCACCTGACCGGTTTCCATCAGCCCTTCATCCATCGGGCCGTTGTCGACCGCAGATACCATCATGCCTCTGCGCACCAGTTGATAAGTCCAACCTCCGGGACTGGCGCCAAGGTCAACAGCATTCATGCCCGATGTAACACGCTTCTCCATCTCCTCCGGGGGGACGAATGTCATGAAAGCTTCTTCCAACTTCAGCGCTGATCGACTAGGAGCATCTTTAGCCAAACGTAGCCTCGGTATTCCCATTTCAAAGCGACTATTGTTGCCTGGAATCGAGTAACCCAACATCATCTCAGCCCCATCAAGTACGCACAGATGAAACACGGGTTTGTCCGCTTTCGGCTTGTCTGTCAGCTTTCTATGTTTGCGTAACGCCTGGCGTAATGGCACCGAAAACTTACGGCAGAACTTACTCAGCTCTTTACCTTCGTTGGTATCAACCGGCTCCACCATCAATTCTCCGCATAGCGGAAATTCTGACGCGGCCGCTACAACTTCAGAAATACGATCTTCAACCGACATATCCTGCAAATGGGCAACACAAGCGATCATCTGGCGGGCAAAAATCAGACGCCAGAACTGCAAGCGGCGAACCAAATATTCCGCATCGCCTTCAGTGAAGCATCGATACAAGACATAACCTGTGTTTGGCTTTGCTTCCGCATAGCCTGCAGATACACTCATAGCGCGCTGCGTGATCTCTGCGGCGCACTCTTTTTCAAACCCGGGCCGACAATAAAGTAACAGCGCGTTCATGACATCTCCTGCCAAAGTTTTTTGGCGGCTAATAACCAGCCTAAGATTAAGGCAGAGCCCCCTATAGGGGTGATCATACCGATAACACCTATACCTGAAACTGCCAACAGGTAAAGGCTTCCACTAAACAGGGTCGCCCCAAGAATTAACCAAATGGCTTCACTACGCAGCGACACTTTGCTGTAAAGAGACAAAGCGACGAGTGCCAGTACGCCTAAGCCATGATAGATCTGATATTGCACCCCAGTATTAAAGGCCGCCATTAACTCTGGCGACAAACGATGCTTTAAACCATGAGCCCCAAAAGCACCCAAGGCTATTCCCGTCGCCATCATCAGCGCCGCTATCGTGGCAATTTTTTTCATAACTATTTTTATCTCTTATCGCCGACAACGGTGACTTGCTGATTTACAAATTTAGCCACTTGCGATGCCGCAAAAATCATATTCTCCGCGAGAGTCGTTCCACTGCGCTTACGCGGAATAAAGCTATGCTCGCCATCAATAACCGCGGTAATCGACACATCATTGGGCAGCTTAAAACCTGGCCATTCATCCTCTTTACCAAATGGATCCCGTTGCCCCTGCAAGATCAACGTCGGTACTTGGCAACTATGCAGTTCCGCCAGGCGCAACTTATCTGGCTGACCAGGCGGATGAAATGGGTAGCCAAAAGCGACCAGCCCAAGTGCCGTTTCAGTCTCTGCAGCCACATTAGCGGCCACACGGCTCCCCATCGACTTGCCGGCAAGAAACAATGGCAGTTCATCATCAAATTGCTGCATAACCTGTTTAAAGGCCGCGATCAAAATCGGCATACGATCGGGGGGACGTCGCCGTTGCTCATCTATCATTTTGACCATATAGGGAAAATTGAAACGTATAACCTCAATCCCCTGCGCAGTAACAAGCGAAGCCATTTGCGCCATGAATTCAGAATTCATACCCGCACCCGCCCCATGGGCCATGATCATACGGGCAATAGGTTTATCAGCTTGACTAATAAGTTGGATCGGAAGCGGCTCACTCATATGAGCCATCCATCGGCTCAGGTTGGATCCCGACTAAATAATTTTGCTCTTTCATCAC
This sequence comes from Corallincola holothuriorum, assembly GCF_003336225.1. Classification (NCBI taxonomy): domain Bacteria; kingdom Pseudomonadati; phylum Pseudomonadota; class Gammaproteobacteria; order Alteromonadales; family Psychromonadaceae; genus Corallincola; species Corallincola holothuriorum. The sequence goes on along the minus strand of NZ_QPID01000008.1, from coordinate 134,670 downwards.
CCGTTCCATCACCCACGCCTTAAACGCAACCACCTTCGGGTTATCAACATCCTCGTCTGGAAAGACCAGGAAATAGGAATCACGACTCAACATGGCGGTTTTAAACGGCACAACCAGGCGGCCACTCTCGATGTCTGGCCTAGCAAGCGTGGTATGCCCTAGCGCCACTCCCTGCCCCAAAATAGCGGCTTGTAACGCCATAGTTGAATGGCTAAATATCGGGCCGACATTAGCATTGACGTGTTTAGCCGATGCTTGTCGCAGCCAACGCTTCCAGTCTTGACGGCTACCGTCATGAAGTAGTGAGTAGTATTGCAGATCATTAGGCGTTTTCAGCGGATGGGTACCCTGCAATAACTGCGGCGCACAAACAGGGATTCGATACTCTGAGTGCAGCTTACACGATTCCAAACCCGGCCAGCGACCACGTCCGTAGAAGAATGCAACATCCACGTCATCATCCAATGGGCCAGACTCTTTATCCACGGCTTTAATCCGTACATCAATTTCAGGGTACTTGGCACTAAACTCACTTAGCCGGGGAACCAACCAACTAATAGCAAAACTCGGCGTAAGACTGACAGTTAACGCACCACTGGCCCGCATCGCCATCATTCTATCCGTCGCTTCTGACAAAGCGCGCAACAGAGGGCTGACTGTCTGAAAGTAACTTTGTCCCTCTTCCGTCAGCAGCAAAGTACGATGGGCACGCCGAAAGAGGCGCACACCGAGAAAGGATTCCAGTGCTTTTATCTGGTGGCTGACCGCCGCCTGCGTTACAAACAACTCTTCCGCCGCTCGAGTGAAGCTTAAATGGCGGGCAGCCGCTTCAAAAGTCTTAACCGCATTAAGCGGCGGGAGCTTGTTAATCATCAGGAATTGGTATCAACATCCGGCAGCGATTTCACCACATCATCAACCGCTTTAACGTGAGACAAAAAGGCTTCCAGCTTGTTTAGTGGCAGTGCACTAGGGCCATCGCAACGAGCGCTTTCAGGATCAGGGTGAGATTCCAAAAACAGCCCTGCCAAGCCAACGGCCATACCGGAACGTGCTAACTCTGTCACCTGATGGCGACGACCACCAGATGCAGCACCTAGCGGATCTCGACACTGCAAGGCATGGGTAACATCAAAAATCATCGGTGCATTGTCACAGGCGTCTCGCATCACGCCGAAACCCAACATATCAACGACGAGGTTGTCGTAGCCCATGCAGCTACCGCGTTCACAAAGAATGATCTGCTCATTCCCACACTCGGCAAATTTATCGACAATATTCTTCATCTGCCCGGGGCTAAGAAACTGCGGCTTTTTGACATTGATAACCGCATTGGTTTTCGCCATCGCTTCAACCAGATCGGTTTGCCGTGCCAAAAATGCCGGTAATTGGATAACGTCCACCACCTCAGCGACCGGCGCAGCCTGCTCGCAGGTATGGATATCCGTGATAATTGGTATATCGAAAGTGCTTTTAAGCTCTTCAAATATTTTTAGCCCTTCATCCATCCCTGGTCCACGATAAGAGAACACAGAAGAGCGATTAGCTTTGTCAAAACTGGCTTTAAAAACATAAGGGATCCCCAGCTTCTCGGTTACGGTCACATAATGCTCAGCAACCGCCATCGCCATGTCTCGCGATTCCAAAACATTCATACCACCAAACAGTACAAAAGGAGCCTGGTTTGCTACTTGAATATCGCCAATCTTCACAACCTGCTGTGCCATAACAATCTCTCTTAATTGGGGTTGCTGAATAAGTTATACAAATGGGTACCGTCATTGCCGGTTGCGACAGCACCTGACCTAAGATTAGTGGAACACAACCTGTTCGCTAGCCATTTGACGCATTTGAGTTTTTAGCAGCGGCGCCGAGGGATCATCGGGACATTTTTGCAAAAAGAATTCAAAGTCCTTTAAAGCCAACGGAAAGCATTGCAACTGCTGTAATAAAAACCCTCGGTCTCGCACCTCAAATGGGTCATCCTGATTCAAAATCAGCAGTTGCTCACAGCAAATCAAAGCCTCCGCGAAGCGCTCCTCACGGATCAATGCCGCCTTTAAACCCAATAGCAAACGACTCAATGCCTGATCCTCATCAATCGGTTGCAGCATATCGTCTGACAAACGAGCCAGATCACCGCGAATACCGCGCAATCGAGCTTCCATTTCAGCAAAGCGCAACTCACGACCGTCCGTAGCATCGATATAGCGATATCCCAATTGCTGATCATCAATACGTACCAAGACTGCGCCGGGGTACTCGACGATAGCACAAGGGATCTCACTGTATTGCAACAGGTAAAGATACAGCATAGACATCACGATAGGGCTACCAGCAGACTGCTCTATCACTCTGTCAACTAAGCCATTATCTGGGCTTAAACAATTTTCCGCTTGTGGCCGAAACTTTAGCTCTTGATAAAGATATTCATGAAAAGCTGCAAGCCTGGCATCCATCGAATCATAATAGGCTGTACGCTGTGCCGCATCCCATGCCCACTTATCTAGGTGCAGCAAGGTTTGCGCTGTAACAAAACGCTTCTGTAATTTCGAAGATAGCTCTAACGACCTCGCGGTCACGGCTTTAATATCAAACTGCACAGTCAACTTTAAATTTTCTCTATCTAAATTTTTACTAAGTTCCACAGGCTTATCCCAGCAACATCGGCGCTTTGCTACGAGCCAAGTAGAGGATAAAACCAAATGTAGCCACAGCGAGAACAAAGGATATGCGCTTTATGGTGGCAGTTTTACCGAGTTTCAAGGCAAACAGGCCCAAGACGATATAAACCACTAACAGCAACACTTTCTCAGTCAGCCAAGCGTCACTTAGTGGGTACTGCTGCAAAGCGATTGCCAGCAGTGCCGCAGTCAGCAACAAGCATGTATCGTTGACATGAGGTAGAATTTTCAACCACTTAGCAGACGCCATTCCTACTGCAAATTGCTGTAGAAAAAAGCGAAACACAAAAAGAAAAATACTCAGCACTGCAAACGTCATATGCAGGTGTTTCAACATCATATAGTTCTCAGCCAACATCATTTTTCTCCATCATCTGCTGTATTGCTTTCATCCCATCATTCACTCTGGTTCGTGAATCTGTTCGCTATCTCTTTGCCAACAACCCAAGGTACACCTAGGGTTCCCGGCATAATCATTTATCACTTTCACATCCACGAAACCGGCACTTTCAAACAACGCTGCGACTTGCGCGCCTTGCTGCCAACCATGCTCTATCAACAACCAACCCGGTGAAGTTAAGTGGGTTTTAGCCTGTTCACAAATCGTGCGAATATCAGCTAAGCCAGACTCCTCTGCCACCAAGGCAGACAATGGCTCAAAACGCACATCCCCCTCACGCAGATGGGGATCATTGGCATCAATATAGGGAGGGTTACTCACTATCAAATCGAACAATGGTGAACGACTGAAGCAAGCGAGCCAATCACTTTGTTGCCACTGGCATCGCTCTAATCCAAGGCGCTGAGCATTGCTTTTTGCCAACGTGATAGCACCCGCCATGCGATCTACGCCATAAATCTGCCAGGCCGGCCGCTCACTCGCCAACGCAAGGGCAATCGCTCCGGTACCAGTACCCAAATCAACCACTCGCGCAGACGCAGGCAGAGGTAAATCTAATGCAACCTCCACCAAAACTTCGGTATCAGGACGGGGAATAAGCGTATCAGGGCTCACCGCCAACGGTAGGCTCCAAAACTCTCTCACTCCCGTTAAATGAGCCACAGGATGACCTGCGATCCGCTGCGCCACGAGCTGACGAAAAGCCAATTCAGTCTCTTCATCCAGCTCCTTTTCCGGCCAAGTCAAAAGATAGCTACGAGGCTTATCCAACAAAAAACAGAGCAACACATCGGCATCCAAAGAGGCCGAATCAGAACAGTCAGCCAAAGCTGATTTCGCCCAGCGCAGTAAGGCGGCTATGGAGTGCATATCGCGAGCTATCCCGACCAACGGTCTTAGTTGTCTTGCGCCAACGCAGCGAGTAGATCCGCCTGATGCTCTTGGATAATGGGCTGCAACACTGCGTCTAGTTCGCCTTCCATCACTTCTGCCAAGCGATATAAAGTCAGATTAATCCGATGATCGCTAACCCGCCCTTGGGGGAAGTTATAGGTACGGATCCGCTCAGATCGATCGCCACTTGCTACTAAGCTGCGACGCATCGTATCTTCTTCGGCCTGGCGTTTTTCATCTTCAGCAGCCTGCAGTCGAGCCTGCAACACGCTCATCGCCTTAGCTCGGTTTTTGTGCTGTGAACGTTCATCCTGACACTCAACCACAACACCCGTCGGGATATGAGTAATACGGATTGCCGAGTCAGTTTTGTTAACGTGCTGTCCACCAGCGCCACTGGCGCGGAAGGTATCGACGCGCAGATCGCCAGAGTTGATCTCAATCGCTTCCGCTTCTGGAACCTCAGGCATCACCGCCACAGTACAAGCTGATGTATGGATCCGTCCTTGCGACTCAGTTTCAGGTACCCGTTGCACACGGTGTCCGCCAGATTCAAATTTCATCCGACCATAGACACCACTGCCGACAACGCGGGCAATGACCTCTTTATAGCCGCCATGTTCGCCCTCATTGGCACTGACCAGCTCCATCTTCCAACCCAGCTGCTCGGCATAGCGACCATACATACGATACAAATCACCGGCAAAAATCGCGGCTTCATCACCACCGGCCCCAGCCCTGATCTCAAGGTAGGCGTTATTGTCATCTTTCGGATCGCGAGGGATCAGCAAGATCTGCAACTCATCAGAGAGCTGCTCTACCGCAGACTTTGCTTCTTTAAACTCGTCCTGCGCCATCTCGCGCATTTCGGGATCATCATCTTTAAGCATCTCTTCAGCCGCTTCCAGATCTTGCTCGGCCTGCTGATAACGATGGAATCCTTGGATCACTTCTTCAAGCTGAGAGTATTCTTTCGACAACGCGCGAAAGCGGTCTTGATCAGCAATGGTGCCAGGATCACCCAATAGCGCCTGTACTTCTTCATAGCGCTCATTCAGCGCTTCTAATTTTGCGTAGATAGATGGTTTCATCTTTCCTCGGAATAAGATGTTAGCCGTTCTTAATCAGATCTAAGCCCAGTACATCTCTTATTAGATTGAGTTTTTCCAATTCGCCCGCCTGTCCTGCGTCAGTTAACGCCCGGGTCGGAGAATGGATAAGTCGGTTGGTCAATTTATAAGCCAGTTCATTCAACACCTGTTCAGGTGAAACCCCTGACTGCAAATTCTTCAATGCCCGCTCCAGTAACTCGTCACGGGTCTCTTCAGCAAGTTGACGGTAAGAACGAATGGTGTCTACCGCACTTTGACCACGCAGCCATCCTTCAAAGGCGACCACGTAATCCGCAATGATCTGCTCTCCCTCCGCCGCAGCCTCTTGGCGGGAGGCCACATTCTGCTCCACGATCCCTTGTAAATCGTCGACAGTATAGAGGTAAGCATCATCAAGATCTCCCACCTGTGCCTCGATATCTCGAGGAACGGCCAGATCAACCAGCAACATCGGCGCGCGTTTACGCTCAGCAAGTGCGGCACTGACCATGCCGGTGCCAATGATTGGCAGCGGCGCAGCAGTCGAACTGATGACAATATCGGCACCCGCCATGCGCTCGGGGATCTGACTAAGCGTCAGCGCTTCGCCATGAAAACGATCAGCCAACTCCAACGCCCGCGGTACCGTTCGATTTGCTACAACTATCTGGCGCACGCCTTGCTCCGCCAGATGCTGCGCCACCAGTTCGATGGTCTCACCCGCTCCCACTAACATCACCCGGCTTTTATCCAACGAGCCAAAAATATGCTTCGCCAGATTCACTGCGGCATAGGCGACAGAAACTGCGCTGGCACCAATTTCAGTTTCACTACGCACCCGTTTGGCCACGCTAAACGCTTGCTGAAAAAGGCGATCTAAAATAGTACCCAGCGTATTCGCCGCTCGCGCTGATGCGTACGCCTGCTTTGCCTGCCCCAAGATCTGTGGCTCACCCAGTACCAAGGAATCGAGCCCACTGGCAACCCGCATCAAATGACGCACTGCGTCATTATCCTGATATTGATAGAGACAGTCATTCAGCAGCGCTTGGGGTAATCCATGATAATTTGCCCACCAGGCAGCCAGGTTTTCAGCCAACCCATCGTCAGCATGACAATAGATCTCGGTACGGTTACAGGTCGATACAATAGCAGCCTCGTGGACACCATTATTCGCCTGCAACGCACGCGTCGCATCGACCAGAGTGTCGGGCGAAAATGCCACCTGCTCTCTGACCGAAACCGAAGCGGTTTTATGATTAATACCGAAGGCGTATAGCGCCATGAAGAAAACAAACCATCATTAATTTATACTCAATCCGATGATTTTACGTAAATCGGCGCCAACAAGGAAGTCGAACAGTTGCCTGCTTAAACCGCCAAGGTATACTTGCCAACCACATCTTGTTGCTTAGCCATCCACGCGAACCAACATTGCTCGACAAAAACCGTTATAAATAAGAGCACATAATGAGATCTGCATTTCACTGTTTTCGCCCTTACGCTGCCACCAGCTTATTGCTTTTTTTCAGCCTGTTTTTATTCGGTTGCCCGCAAACTCCTGTCGTGGAAGCCCCGGAGGTCGCGGATCCTGCACAAGCTTTTGCCCAGCACCAGCAATCACTGACAACGCTGTCACACTGGCAGGTGCGTGGCAAAGTAGCGATCAAAACAGCTGAAGAATCCAATACGGCAAATCTCAACTGGCAACTTGCTGGGGCTGACTACAAGTTAATGCTCACCAGCTTCATTGGTACCTCTTTAATGGAGCTTGAAGGTGATAAATACCAAGCGGTATTAAAAGTCGATGGCGAAACCTATCACTCCCGCGCACCAGAACGTCTGATCTACCAAACAACAGGCTGGCGCCTCCCTGTCAGCACCCTCCCCGATTGGATCTTAGGACGACTCAGTCAGCCAAACGCAAAACATGTGTTAGACAGTAGCGGCAAGCTTGCCAGTCAATCGTTGCAAACCGACGACGGTTTACTTTGGCAAATAGACTATCGTGAGTATCAACAAGCAGGTGGCCATTGGCTGCCAAGAAAAATGACCATACACGGCCCAGAGATCACGATTAAATTGGTGATCAGCAAGTGGGAACTCCAAGATCAATGAAAGCGCAAACAACGAACACGGCACTGACACTGCCCAGTCCAGCCAAACTGAATCTGTTTTTACACATCAATGGCCGCCGCACTGATGGCTACCATGAATTGCAAACAGTGTTTCAGTTTGTGGATTACGGCGACACCTTACGCTTTCACTTGCGCAGTGATGGCGAACTCACTTTATCCCCATCATTACCTGGGGTGGCTGATGCCGACAATTTAATTATAAAAGCAGCCAAAAAACTGCAGCAAGCAACTGAATGCACGCTAGGCGCTGACATTAAATTGGAAAAACGGCTACCAATGGGCGGTGGTATTGGCGGAGGCTCCTCAAACGCAGCGACAACGCTCCATGGTCTCAATCAGCTTTGGCAACTAGGGTTATCTGAAGCGCAGCTAGCAGATATAGGCCTGTCTCTTGGCGCCGACGTACCGGTGTTTGTCCGTGGTAAAGCCGCCTACGCCGAAGGTGTCGGTGAAAAATTACGCCCAGTGACATTGCCAGAACCTTGGTACGTGGTATTACGGCCTGATTGCCATGTCAGCACCGCAGAGGTGTTCTGCGATCCGGCCTTACCAAGAAATACAAAAAAACTGGAGAAACTGCCCGAAGATTTGTGGCAGCTCAACAATGATTGTCAAAAACTGGTGTGTGACAAGCACCCTGTGGTTGAAAAGGCCTTACAGTGGTTGCTAGAATACGCGCCGGCTAGGATGACGGGGACAGGCAGCTGTGTTTTTGCACAGTTTGACAGTCAAATACAGGCAAATGCCTGCCTTGCTGCAGCAGCCGATACCTACCAAGGCTTTGTTGCACAAGGTATCAACTCATCTCCTCTGCTAAAGTATCTGAATACGTAAACCAAGACATGTTATTGGGATATCGCCAAGCGGTAAGGCAGCGGGTTTTGATCCCGCCATTCCCAGGTTCGAATCCTGGTATCCCAGCCACTTACTTTTAATGCTCCGAGGGTCAGCCTGTGCCTGATATGAAGCTTTTTGCCGGAAACGCTACACCGGAACTCGCAGAAAAGATTGCCGAACGTCTTTACATCAAACTGGGTTCCGCCACTGTCGGCCGTTTCAGTGACGGTGAAATCAGCGTAGAGGTTAAAGAAAACGTCCGTGGTCTGGATATCTTTATTATCCAATCCACCTGTGCACCGACCAATGACAATCTCATGGAATTGATTGTTATGGTTGACGCCCTGCGTCGCGCCTCAGCTGGCCGAATCACTGCGGTAATCCCCTACTTTGGTTATGCCCGCCAGGATCGTCGCGTACGCTCACAACGTGTACCTATCACAGCCAAAGTGGTTGCTGACTTCCTGTCTAGCGTTGGTGTAGACCGCGTATTGACCGTTGACCTTCATGCTGAGCAGATCCAGGGCTTCTTCGACGTCCCTGTTGATAACGTATTCGGTACACCTATCTTGCTCAACGATCTCAAGCAAAAGCAGTTTGAAGCACCGATTGTTGTGTCTCCCGATATTGGCGGCGTTGTACGCGCACGCGCCATGGCGAAGCTGTTAGAAACCGACCTCGCGATCATCGACAAGCGTCGCCCACAAGCCAACGTGTCTCAAGTAATGAATATCATTGGTGATGTGGAAGGCCGCGACTGTATCTTAGTTGATGACATGATCGATACCGGTGGTACACTTTGTAAAGCAGCCGAAGCATTGAAGTCTCACGGCGCTAAACGTGTATTTGCCTACGCAACTCACCCTGTCTTTTCAGGCAGTGCGATCGACAACATCCGTGACTCCGTGATTGATGAAGTCGTTGTCACAGACACTATTCCGCTGCACCCAGACATGGCAAAACTGCCTAATGTTCGCCAGCTCACCATGAGCGGTCTGTTGGCCGAAGCGATCCGTCGCGTCAGCAATGAAGAATCGATTTCAGCGATGTTTAGTTAATCTGTTCGCTGTCTTCGTGAAAAGAAAGGAGCCTTTAGGCTCCTTTCTTGCTTTTTAAATTGAGCGTGTCGGTGTGAAGTGTTAGGATACCGCGCCTTTTGAAGGCAGGGTCCGTTCTTTGGTCGCAAAAGACGGGCAAAAATTACTTAATTGGAGTTACACACATGTCTGATCTCTACACTCTGGATGCAGAAATTCGTACAGACCTGGGGAAAGGTGCGAGCCGCCGCCTACGTCACGCGGATAAAGTTCCTGCAGTCCTCTATGGCGGTGACAAAGAAGCCGTTTCGTTGACTTTGGCCCATAACAAGGTATTCAAAGCGTCTGAAAATGAAGGTTTCTATAGCCACATTCTGACCCTGAACATCGGCGGTGAGAAGGTTGAAGCTTTGCTGAAAGATGTTCAGCGTCACGTTTATAAGCCAAAGATCATGCACTTGGATTTCCTGCGCGTTGATGCGACTCACGAAATTCACACTAAAGTACCAGTTCACTTCCTTAACGAAGACACTTCAGCAGCAGTGAAAGCGGGTGGCGTTGTTGTTCACCACATCACTGAAGTAGAAGTTGCTTGTTTGCCTAAAGATCTGCCTGAGTTCATCGAAGTTGATGTTGCTGACTTGGAGCAAGGCTCAACTCTGCACCTGTCCGACATTAAACTGCCAGAAGGCGTTGTTTTAGTTGAACTGGGCAAAGGCGAAGGTCACGACCAAGCATTGGTTGGTATTGCTGCACCGAAAGGCGCTGCTGCTGACGACGAAGCTGAAGCTGGCGATGCTGAAGAAGCAGCCTCTGAGGAATAATTGCCCGGGTAATCACACTTGAGCAAAGATATCCTACTGATTGTGGGCCTGGGTAATCCAGGCCCCGAATATCAAAGAACCCGCCACAACGCCGGTGAATGGTATGTTGAAGAACTTGCCCGTAGCCACGGTGCAACTCTTAAGGCGGAAAGCAAGTTCTATGGGCGCACTGCCCAGATCCAATTGAACGGCGAAACCGTTCGTCTGTTAATTCCATCGACCTTCATGAACCGCAGCGGTCAAGCCGTTGGCGCATTGGCGAATTTTTATCGTATAGCCCCTGAACAGGTGTTAGTCGCCCATGATGAGATGGATATGCCACCCGGAGTCGCCAAGTTTAAGCAAGGCGGTGGCCATGGTGGGCATAACGGACTAAAAGATATTATTGCCCGCTTGGCAAACAATAAGAACTTTCATCGTCTGCGGATCGGTATTGGCCATCCCGGCGACAAAAATCTGGTCACTGGCTATGTACTGGGTAAAGCACCGAGTAAAGAGCAAGATCAGATCGATCAGGCCATTGATGAAGCCGTGCGCTGCACCGACATCCTGGTCAAAGATGGCTTAGTCAAAGCCATGAACAGACTTCACGGCTTTAAAGCCGAGTAATTAACTTCTGGGGATAATCAAAATGGGTTTTAAATGTGGCATCGTTGGTTTGCCTAACGTCGGCAAGTCTACCCTGTTTAATGCACTGACTAAGGCTGGCATTGAAGCAGCCAACTTCCCGTTTTGTACTATCGAGCCCAACACGGGCGTGGTACCCGTTCCAGATCTACGCTTGGATCAACTGGCTAAGATCGTAGATCCGCAGCGCATATTGCCGACAACAATGGAGTTCGTCGATATCGCCGGACTGGTCAAAGGCGCTTCCACCGGCCAAGGGTTGGGTAATAAGTTCCTTGCCAATATCCGTGAAACCGATGCCATCGGCCACGTTGTTCGTTGTTTTGAAAATGATGATATCGTCCACGTCGAAGGGCGTATCGATCCTGCCGATGATATTGATGTGATCAATACCGAATTAGCGCTATCAGATATGGAAAGCTGTGAACGCGCCATTCAGCGTGTAGCTAAAAAAGCCAAAGGTGGCGATGCTGAAGCCAAGTTCGAGATGCCAGTTCTTGAGCGGGTCCTTGCCCACCTCGAAGAGGGCAAAATGGTGCGCGCCTTGGATCTTACCAAGGAAGAGCAAGCCGCTATCCGCTACATGAACTTCCTCACCGGCAAACCAACCATGTACATTGCCAACGTCAATGAAGATGGCTTCGAAAACAACCCATATCTAGATAAAGTTCGTGAGATTGCAGCAGAAGAAAATGCCGTTGTTGTGCCAGTGTGTGCCGCTATTGAATCAGAAATTGCTGAGCTCGACGATGAAGATAAAGCGGAATTCATGGAAGAGATGGGTCTTGAAGAGCCAGGCTTAAACCGTGTTATCCGTGCAGGCTATGAACTGCTTCATCTGCATACCTATTTTACCGCCGGCGTAAAAGAAGTACGTGCTTGGACGGTAAAAGTCGGCGCTACCGCACCACAGGCGGCGGGTGTGATCCATACCGATTTCGAAAAGGGCTTTATTCGCGCAGAGATCGTTGGCTTTGACGACTATATTGCTAACAACGGTGAATCCGGAGCAAAAGAAGCGGGTAAATGGCGTTTGGAAGGTAAGGAATATATCGTTAAAGATGGTGACGTGATCCACTTCCGCTTTAACGTCTAAGTCGCTTGTAGACTCTTAGGCCCGAACTTCTGGTAAGGCATTAAAAACTCGGCAATTGCCGAGTTTTTAATGCCTAAATAGAACCTTGCTATCCAATGCAACAGATTGCAGTATTAATCGAAACAGATTTAACAATGAGCAAGCGAGATGGAACTTACAATCAGGGCCTATGAGCCCTCAGATATAACCGCGGTCACAGGTATGCTTTCGACACCTGAAGTTTTTCCAAACACCACTCGGCAACCATACAATTCGGTAGCCATGGTCACGCCGTTATTCGCTAATCCAGATCATACTCACTTATTAGCTTTTTCTGGTAGTACACTTGTCGCTGCCGGTAGCTTGCTCACAAACCCAAACCCCCGACGCAAGCATAGTGCGGAACTCGCATTGACTGTGGCCCCCGCTTGGCAAGGTAAAGGGGTAGGAAATCACATGATGACGGTGTTACTTCAACAAGCAGACCGTTGGCTAAACCTAATGAGAGTGGAACTGACCGTCTTTACCGATAACGAGGCAGCCATCCACTTATACAAAAAACATGGTTTTGAGACAGAAGGGGTGATGAGGGCTGATGCATTTAAGAACGGTGAGTATTGTGATAGCTACGCTATGGCACGTCTGTCTCCTTCACTGACAAACGATTAAGAACAGCAATGTGTCTGATTGAGACGACAAACCATGAATCCATCAGGTAGCCACTGCTGCACATGGCGTACTATCGCTGCAATCACCCTGCTCGCCACGGTAGGGATATTTGCCTTGGCGGGTGCTTATGTCGGTTATCAAAGCAATGCATACGCTGATGAAGATGGACTAATCTGGCACACCAACTTCGAAGAATGGCAGCCATTCAGTCAATGGCAAAAAGGGGAGAAAGACAACAATGCGAAAACGGTCCTTTTTCCGGGCCCTTTTGGCAGCAACGCAAATAATCGAGTATTGCAGCTTCGCGTCTCTCCAGGGAAAGGCGCTTCGGGAATAAACCGCCAACTTGCTAAAGGATATCAAAAACTCTACTTACGCTGGTTTATCCTTTATGAATCTGGATTTGATTTTACAGCGCAAATGCACGGCCAAGGACTACAAGCAAATGTAAAATGGGGAAAACCGGGTTATCGTCCAAAAGGAAACGATCGGTTTTCCGCGAAAGTAGACCACGGCATCAATTTAGCGAACGGTCTCCCTTCTCCTTTCATCTACGCCTACTACCCTGGTATGTCGATGGATTGCCAAGACCCTGATGGTCGATGCTGGGGAGATCACCTTCCCTGCTTTATAGATCAGCGACGCTATTGTCGAGATCCTGCCTACCACCCCATATCCAACCTACCTCACTTAACAAGCAACCAGTGGTACTGTATTGAGTTAATGGTCGATCTAGGATCTCCCACGTCATCGGCAGCACAAGCCAATGGCAGTATGAACCTCACCATCGATAACCAGGCCTTGGGGCCTTGGCAAAACCTGTGGTTACGAAGCGACGGAAAATTAGAACTAAATAGAGTCATTATGGGGCTCTACCACCATGGGCACCATAGCGAAGCAGGGATTCTGATAGATGAAATAAAGCTGAGTGAACAACCGATTGGTTGCTCACTCTAACGAACATCCTCGATTACTCTTTGTTAGCGCTGTTAACCGGCTTTTCAGAAGCAACTTCTTCGAAAAAAGGTTGGCCCGTCCAGCTTTCATATTGAGCCTGTTGCATCGGTGACGCTGCTTTGTCCTTGACCAGTTTTAGTTTTCCTTTTGAACCCTGCAATGTCATTGTCGTTCTTAACAATTCGTCTCGGCGAAAATAATGGACCACCACGCTGTCACCGGGTTTATGCTGGGTAAGAATACTCTTAGCCGACGCGGAAGAAAGACGCTGGCCATTAATAGCTAAGATCTGATCGTCTGCCGTTATGCCAGCAGCCCATGCGGGCTTACCACGGCTCACCTGTTGAACCAACCAGCGTCCCTGCTTGTTTGCCAACTTCCACCCGGCATCAGCAATCGCATCGTCATGCTGCCACTCCATACTCAAACCGAAATGTTCAAGCAGCGTAGCAATGTCTAACGTTTCAGTGCCATCAACGTAGTTTGCCCAAGAATGTGAAATATCATCACCACTCAAATCACCGAGGATTTTCTGTACGTCCGCCACTTGATAGCCTTCGCCTTGGGTAACAGAAAACCCTCGATAGAGCGCGCGATGCAGATCATCCCAACTAGCTTCACCACCGCTGCTTTGACGCAACTGTACATCCCAAAACCAAGAGACCAACGAGCCTTCACCGTAGATACTAACGCTGTGGTTATGCCCTCTATCACCACCACCTTCAATCCACCAATCAAAACTCGCCTCAGCGACTGACATTTCTGACTTTCCTGGACGATTCATATACGACTGCAACTCTTTAGCAAACAGCTCCAGAAACTCTTTCTCTGTTACCACCCCTGCACGCACTGGTAGCAACAAATCGTAGTAGCTCGTTGAGCCCTCTGCGATCCACAATAACGGCGTGTAATTTTCCTGCTGATAGCCGTAAGGCGTTAGTCCTTTAGGTCGATACGCTTTGACATTCCAAGTATGAATCAATTCGTGGGCAGAAGTGGAAATAAAGCGGATATAGTCCTTGCGCTCATGAAAAGCATACCAAGGGAACTGAATGATGGTTGAGTTCAAATGCTCCGTAGCACCCCGTGCTCCGCTGGTGCCATGCACCATATAGAGGTAGTCGTTGAACGGATAATCTCCCCACAACTCCCCTGCGGCTTTATCCAGCTTTTTCAGGTCTGTGATCACCTGTTGACTATCGTGATTCCCCCTTCCCCAAAACAATAAGCCGTACTCCCGATCACCAACACTAAAGCTGTGATATTCATGAATTCCACTCTCAATAGGCGAATCAACCAATACATCATAGTTGTCAGCAACAAAGTGATGGGGCGCCAAGCTCTTCATACCGCTACGCGATTGCCACTTTTCAGGGACATTCAAAACCACGCTTAAGGGTAAATCTCGGTGCTTGGGCGAATACATAAATACCCCAGACGCATCAAGAAAAGCGTGGCTATCATCAATATGACGGACTCTATCACTCAACATGTTTGCGTAGATTTGATAAGAAATGGTGATCACAGAAGCATGCTTAACATCGACTTGCCAATGACTTTTATCAGCTTTCATCCAAGCGAGTGTTTGCTGCTGTGAGTCGACCGCAGAAAATCGACGAACTCCGTTGGCTAAAGGTAAAATACGATATTTACCACTTCGCCATACAGGCAAATACAGATCCAAAGTACCGACGTCAGCATCAAGAGTAATAGACACGTCAGCAATATGATGCGCGGGATCAGTCATGCTTATGCTGTATTGCACATCAGAGACATTGGCAGCATTCACTTGAAGTGAAGAGAACAGCATAGCCAAGCTAACAGTTATCAGTATTCCAATCCGTTTAAAAAACATAACTACCCATGATATTCAGTAAATTCGACGCTATTCTAACCAGCGAAGACGCTCACCTCCATCTTCGCCAAGCCGCATTTATCTGGCATTTCCTTATAACCGTCCAATTATCTGCACACACACCTCAAATTGGTGCTGAGAATTCGTTCAAATTGTTCAGAGTATGTGCAAATAGAAAAAAGAACGAAATTGGGGGTTGACGAGGTAGGGGCCTATTCGCATAATACGCGCCACCCGAAAGGGGCAAAGTTAGAAGATAGTAGTGGCTATGTAGCTCAGCTGGTTAGAGCACAGCACTCATAATGCTGGGGTCGCAGGTTCAAGTCCCGCCATAGCCACCATATCTTCTAATGTCACAGTAAGAATGCGGAAGTGGCGGAATTGGTAGACGCGCTGGATTTAGGTTCCAGTACCTTAGGGTGTGAGAGTTCAAGTCTCTCTTTCCGCACCATGTGATTGTTTGTTGGGATATCGCCAAGCGGTAAGGCAGCGGGTTTTGATCCCGCCATTCCCAGGTTCGAATCCTGGTATCCCAGCCATTTTCTCTGGCTGAGCAAGCCACACCAAACAATTGGGATATCGCCAAGCGGTAAGGCAGCGGGTTTTGATCCCGCCATTCCCAGGTTCGAATCCTGGTATCCCAGCCATATACTAAAAAAGCCCAGCTAATGCTGGGCTTTTTTAGTTTTGTTTAGCAGAACCACTCAAATAAGTGGCAACCCCATGGCATAGCGCAACGCTGAAGCTTTCAAAGGCGTTGCTCTATTGGCTGCCCACAATCCAACACTACGCAATATCCGCAGCGGCATCTTATCGCTACCAAACGTCGCATACAGGCCATCCATGGTACTCATCATCAGTAAATTTGCGCCGCGCCGTTTGCGCTCATAGGCCTGCGCCGCTTGTGGCCACTCGTCAGGCTGCACTGCAGCTAGCTGCTCAGACAAAGCGATCACATCTTGAAATCCCAGATTAACTCCCTGCCCCGCCATCGGATTAATCACATGAGCCGCATCCCCCACCAGCACCACTCGCCCAGACACATAATGGTTAGCATGTTGCCGCTTAAGGGGAAAACTACTTTGGTTCAGGATCTCAAACTCAGGAAGATCATCTGGAAACGCTTCTCGGACCGCCTCCGCTAACTTCAGTGGCGCCATCGACCGCAACCTCTTCACTTCATGCGGGTAGTGGTACCACACCAATGATGCTTGCTCTTCCGCCAATGGTAAGAACGCTCTAGGACCACTCTCAACATAAGATTGCCAGGTAATATCAGGGGCAGGCTGCTGCAGTTTAACGGCCACCACCAAGGCGTGTTGTTGATAATCCCATCCAGTCACCCCAATACCGGCCAGCGAACGCATTTTAGAATCCGCACCATCCGCCGCCACCACTAACGCCCCTTGCAACACCGCCCCGCTCTCTAACTTGAGATGGCAGGCGCTACTCTCTTGCGCTAACTCAACAACGGAGTCTGGTGTGTAAAGAGCGACATTGCTCTGTTCCAACGCGTTCCACAACGCGCGCTGAATCAGATCATTTTCTACTAGGTAGCCTAAGTGAGCTTCACCTACCTCCGAGGCATCAAAGTCAGTCCGGCTTCCCCCCTGCTGCCACACCGACAAACGCCGATAACAGTGGCTGCGCATAGCCATCAGCTCTGGCCAGGCCCCCACAGTCTCTAACAATGATTCAGAGCTGCGATTAAGTGCGGAAACCCGTAAACCACAAGGACTGCTAGGTTCAAACTCTGCTGGCGGTCGTTTCTCTATCAAGGCTACTCGCACGCCACTCATAGCTACTTTCAACGCCAACGATGCGCCCACCATGCCGCCGCCCACAACTATCAGCTCAAACCTTTCCATAACAGCTCCTTGATCAACCTAGACAGTGTACGCGAACTTTTTTCCAAGAATAACCACGGTTTTCACTGCTTATTTTTTTCAACAATTGTAAGCAAACATGATAGTTCCGCCGCACAGACAAGGTTGCTTACATCTTGCACAACACTGACATATCTATAGGACTACTCTTCAACTCACATTAATCACGCACTGGAAAGCTCTGGCAAAAACCGGTGCTACCAAAGGATATGGAGTTGAAATCATGGTTAGCAAAACAATTGTCGCCACGCTAACTGCACTGCTATTAAGCCACACCAGCGCCGTGCAAGCAGCAGAGAAGATGACTGACAGTAAAGCATTGATGGTGCAAACCCAGCAAACACTGCAACAACAGCTCAAAGCAGAGATCCGCCACAGTGCGCAGCTGGCTTTGGCAGAAAGTTTTGCGACTTCCGAAGTGGCTAGCCATCAACAGCCATCCCAAGAGATGCAGGCCAGAATGGCACCGCAACTGCCGGAAGCTGCTTTACTGCCGATGACGGAGTGCAACGGTTAACGACTGATTTTCCCAGCCGCTCATGGCAAACATAGCTTGCCGCTCAATCCCGAGCGGCCTTTTTCTAGCCACTGCCGCCCATTCAGAGTAAAATGCCTGCCCCCGAATTCGGGAAAGCAATTTCGTAATAGGTTAGGCGGCACATGAGCAAAAAACTGCATATCAAAACTTGGGGTTGTCAGATGAACGAGTACGACTCGTCAAAGATGGCAGACCTACTCAATTCGATCGGCGGTTACCAGCTGACGGAAGAACCGGCAGAAGCCGACCTTCTACTGCTAAACACCTGTTCAATCAGGGAAAAGGCTCAAGAAAAGGTATTTCATCAACTTGGTCGCTGGCGCGAACTGAAAGAGCAAAACCCCAACCTGGTGATTGGTGTTGGCGGTTGTGTTGCGTCCCAAGAAGGTGACGCGCTGCGCCAACGTGCTCCCTATGTAGATATCGTGTTTGGCCCGCAAACTTTGCACCGCCTGCCTGAAATGATCCGTAGCGTGCAGAATGACAGTGCACCCGTGGTCGATGTTAGCTTCCCAGAAATTGAAAAATTCGACCGTTTACCAGAGCCTAGAGCTGAAGGTCCAACGGCTTTTGTCTCTATCATGGAAGGCTGTTCAAAGTACTGCACCTTCTGTGTTGTACCGTATACCCGTGGCGAAGAGGTCAGCCGACCACTGGATGATGTCTTGTTCGAAGTGGCGCAACTGGCAGACCAAGGTGTTCGTGAGGTCAACCTGCTGGGGCAAAACGTTAACGCCTACCGCGGTGACACTAATGAGGGTGACATCTGCCATTTCGCCGATCTATTGCGCTACATTGCCGCCATCGATGGCATTGATCGCATTCGCTATACCACCTCTCATCCGGTCGAATTTAGCGATGATCTGATTGACGTATACGCTGAACTGCCAGAATTAGTGAGCCACCTACATCTACCGGTTCAAAGTGGCTCCGATCGCATTTTGACCATGATGAAGCGTGGGCACACCGCACTGGAATACAAATCGAAGATCCGACGTCTGCGTAAGATCCGTCCAGATATCAGCATGAGCTCAGATTTTATCATCGGCTTCCCTGGCGAAACCGCAGATGATTTTGAAGCCACCATGAACCTGATCCAGGACGTTGGCTACGATCTAAGCTTCAGCTTTGTCTACAGCGCGCGTCCCGGCACACCTGCAGCCGATATGATTGACGATATCGACGAAGAGACCAAGAAGCAGCGTCTTTATCTGTTACAAAACCGTATCACGCAACAAGCACAACAGATCGGTCGCCGCATGATCGGCAGCGAACAGCGTATTCTGGTGGAAGGACCATCACGGAAAAACCCTATGGAGTTACGCGGCCGTACCGAAAACAACCGTGTGGTCAACTTTGAAGGGCCACACTCCTCTATCGGGCAATTTGTTGACGTCAAGATCACCGAAGTATTGCCAAATTCACTCCGCGGTGAGCTGATCCGCACTGAAGCAGAAATGTCTCTGCGTAGTGACGTTTCACCCGCAGAGATCATACGCCAGGGTAATGGCGTAGATGAGCTGGGCGTTGCGACTTTCACCCCTAACTAATTCCAAACTGGCCGACGCTAAGCGCCGGTCAGGAGGTAGATGTTGAGCACTCAAATTAGTACCCATGACGTAACATTAGAGCCCGCCGATAATAAGCGTCTCTCTAGCCTTTGTGGCCCTTTCGACGACAACTTGAAGCAGATTGAACGTCGCCTCGGTGTCGAGATCAGCTACCGTGACAACAGCTTTCGCGTTATTGGCAGCGAGAGTACCGCTGTGGCTACGGGCGAGCTGTTGAAAAAGCTCTACGTCGAAACCCAAACAGTCAAAGGCAAACTTTCGGAACTGGATGCCCATCAGGTACATCTAGCGATCCAAGAAAGCCGTATTGTTGAGCAGATCACTCCAAAAGAGATGGTCAGCCCGGCCAAAGAGCTGTTTATCAAAACCAAACGCGGTGTTATCAAGCCTCGTAATCCCAACCAGAACAGCTATGTCGCAAACATTCTACTCAACGACATCAGTTTCGGCATTGGCCCCGCCGGTACCGGTAAAACTTACCTCGCCGTTGCCGCCGCAGTGGATGCATTAGAGCGTCAGGATGTCCGCCGTATTTTACTGACACGCCCCGCGGTTGAAGCTGGCGAGAAGCTCGGGTTCTTACCCGGCGACCTCAGCCAGAAAGTGGACCCCTACCTACGCCCGCTGTATGACGCACTTTTTGAGATGTTAGGGTTTGAAAAGGTTGAACGACTGATTGAACGAAATGTCATCGAAGTAGCCCCTCTCGCTTATATGCGCGGACGTACGCTCAATGACGCCTTCGTCATTCTCGATGAAGCGCAGAACACCACGGTGGAACAGATGAAGATGTTCCTGACCCGAATAGGTTTTAACTCGAAAGCGGTGATCACCGGGGATATAACCCAGATCGACCTGCCGCGCTCGCAAAAAAGCGGCTTACGCCATGCCATCGAAGTATTGAAAGAGATCGACGGCATCAGCTTTAACCTGTTTCAAGCCGCCGATGTCGTCCGCCACCCAGTTGTCCAACGAATTGTGCAGGCATACGAAGATTTCGAGCAAAAGCTGGAAGTCGACAAACGTGCAGCGTTGAGCGGAACCGACAGCCAATGAGTGTCACCTTAGAGTTGCAATATGCCGCGGACGCTGCGCAGCTACCCACTGCAGCGCAGTTTCAGCAATGGGTAGATGCAGCACTAGCCATGCGCAACGAGCCGAGCGAACTCACCATTCGTTTAGTTGAGAGCGAAGAGAGCCAGCAGTTGAACCACGACTATCGTGGTAAAGACAAACCGACCAATGTGTTGTCATTTCCATTTGACGTTCCTGAGCATATTGAGCTGCCGCTACTGGGTGATTTGGTGATCTGTTGCGCCGTCGTCGCCAGGGAGGCTGAGGAACAAAATAAAGCGGCTGAGGCCCATTGGGCGCATATGGTGGTACACGGATGCTTGCATTTACTTGGATTTGATCATATTGATGATGAAGAAGCCGATGAAATGGAAGGATTAGAAACGCAAATCCTTGCTAAGCTCGGCTATGATGATCCCTACAAAGAATTGGATAACTAATTCAATAGTGGCAAAGGAACCACAAAAGGCGCTATGAGCGAAGACAACCCTCACTCTAGTAACGGCGCTTCCAAGAAAGGATGGCTTGATAAGATCAGCCAACTATTTAAGGAAGAGCCGCAGAATCGCGAAGACCTGGTGCAGTTAATACAACATGCTCAGGAAAAGAACCTGATTAATCAGGACAGCCGTCAAATGCTTGAAGGCGTTCTTGAAGTATCAGACCTCAGGGTCAGAGATATCATGATCCCGCGCTCGCAGATGATCACCATTGAAATATGTCAGCCGTTAGAAGAGTTGCTGCCATTGGTGGTCGACAGTGCCCACAGCCGATTTCCGGTAATAGGTGAAGACAAAGATCATGTCGAGGGCATTCTTCACGCCAAAGATCTGCTCGCCTACACCTATAAAAAAACCGATCAACAGTTCGACTTTACCAAGATACTGCGCAAAGCCGTGGTCGTGCCGGAAAGCAAACGTGTCGATATTCTACTGAAAGAGTTTCGCTCCAAACGCTACCATATGGCAATCGTCATTGATGAGTATGGTGGCGTGTCAGGACTGGTCACTATTGAAGATATTCTTGAACTGATTGTTGGCGAAATTGAAGATGAATTTGACGCTGATGATCATCAGCACGATATTCGCCAAATCAACCGCAAAGTTTTTGCTATTCAGGCGCTGACGCCAATTGCCGATTTTAACGACTATTTCGGCACCGAATTTAGTGATGACGAGTTTGATACCGTCGGCGGAATGTTAAGTCATGCTTTCGGCCACATGCCTGGTCGTGGCGAAACCATCACGCTCAACGGCATTCAGTTTAAGGTTGTACAAGCTGATAAACGACGTATTCGCCAACTGCAAGTCCGCATGCCAACCCATGCCAAAAGTGGTGAAGCAGCGGAGCTCTAACGTGGCAGATGCAGTCACCACCAGTAAGGCCTCAAAGTCACGCCTTAACTGCTGGATAAAACGCTTACGCCAGCCACTGTTATTAGCAGCAGCTGGCGCCTTCTCTGTGCTGGGCTTTGCCCCATGGAGCTGGTGGCCAACCGCGTTGTTATCCATGGCGGTGCTCGCATTTTGTCTGCACGATAGTACGCCAAAGCAGGCATTCAGACAGGGCTATGCCTTTGGCCTTGGGTTATTTGCCGTGGGCATCGCATGGGTGCATATCAGTATCGATCAGTTTGGTGGGCTGCCCTTACCGGTATCCCTGACCTTAATGTTGCTACTGGCTGCTTACCTATCGCTCTACCCTGCCCTGGCATGTTGGTTATCTCGCAAGTTCCCCTGCGGTAACCCCTACTTGCAGATCCTGCTATTCGCCGCTTGCTGGGTTCTAGGTGAATTTGCCCGCGGCTATCTGCTTACCGGTTTCCCGTGGTTAGCATTAGGTTACAGCCAGCTAGATGGCCTGCTTTCAGCCTGGTTCCCACTCAGCGGTGTCGCTGGAGTCTCACTAGTGACAACCATTGTTGCCGGCGCATTAGCGCTTACTGTCGCTCAAAGGCAGTGGCCTGCGGCGGCACTTGCCCTGTGCACACTGGGTGGCAGCTTTAGCCTTTCGTTTATCCAATTTATTAGCCCGAACGGCGACCCCGTTGACGTCGCTCTGGTACAAGGGAATATAGAACAATCACTGCGTTGGCAGCCTGATCAAGAGTGGCCGACGATGTTGAAGTACTTGGATCTAACTCGCCCTCACTATGAAGCTGACCTGATCATTTGGCCAGAAGCCGCCGTGCCAGCGGTAGAACCAATGGCACAAGAGTACCTGGATAACCTCAACTATGTCGCAACGCACAATGACACCACGGTCGTCTCAGGTATCGTCGACTACAACTTTGATACCAGGCAGTTCTACAACACCTTAATTGTTTTGGGCAAGCAGCAGAAACCGCTTTACGAATATCGCTATCACAGCGCTAACCGTTACCAAAAGCACCACCTGCTGCCAATCGGTGAGTTTGTCCCTTTCGGTGAGCTATTGCGACCAATTGCACCGCTATTTAATCTTCCGATGTCATCGTTTTCTCGTGGCGACTATACGCAAGCCAATCTGGTCGCCAACGGCTACACCATCGCCCCTGCGATCTGTTACGAAATAGCCTTCCCCGAGCAACTACGCCGTAGCGTCAATGAACAAACTGACTTTCTCCTTACTGTCAGTAACGACGCTTGGTTTGGCGACTCCATCGGCCCACAGCAACATATGGAGATCGCCCGGGCACGGGCAAAAGAGTTAGGACGGCCATTGCTCAGAGCCACCAATACTGGGGTGACGGCAGCGGTAGACGCGTATGGTGAAGAGATCGCCCGCCTGCCTATGTTTAGCGCAGACGTGCTTAGATTACCGATACAACGGATGACAGGGGTAACACCATTTAGCCAATTGGGTCATTGGCCTGTTTGGCTAGTTATCATGCTGACCTTTGCCCTTGTCGCCTTAGTGCAACTTAAGGATCGAAAGGCTGCCGATTAAACGCTTCGCCCCCGCAATGTGGACAGGCATCAATCTGTTCCGGGTGCGAAAACTCCTGAGCCTTGCCGCAATCATGGCAGATCAAGATCCCTAAACTGATCCATTCCCCGACTTTGTAAACTCCCTGATGTTTTAAATCATCGGCAACTTCAGACCACTCCAGTTGCGTTCGATCCGTGAGTTCCAACATCCATCGCCAGGCACTTTGTTTAAATGATTCCAATGCCGGGCCTTCGCCCCACGAATCAGGCAGATGCTTCATCCGCTCAGCGGCGGTAGCAAAATCCCGTTTCAGGTACGTCGACATCAGTTGCAACTCGTCTTTCGACAGCTCTCCCGCGGCTTGCAGGTAAGCCGTGGCCTTCTCAACCCACTCATGGACCTCCTCTTCACTGAATTTTTCAGCTTTTTCCATCTGCGCTTTCAACTCGTCAACTAGCTTTTGATAGCCGGAATGGGGGGCTTTTTCGTCACTCATGGTCCGCTCCTGAACACCAGATCTTCAAATTCATTATAGTCAGCTGCACAACGCCTGTTGTTGGCTTGATCACTGATGCGGTATCCTATGGGGATATCTCAATTTTAACGCCACATAAGACAGCGCCGAATTAGCATGCAAGAACAATATAATCCGCAACAAATCGAACCTCAGGTGCGTGCTCACTGGGAAGAAAATAAAACCTACGAAGTCACGGAGCAGCCGGGCAAAGAGAAATTCTATTGCCTGTCGATGTTCCCCTATCCCAGTGGCCGCCTACATATGGGCCATGTGAGGAACTACACCATTGGTGATGTGATCGCGCGTTATCAGCGCATGTTAGGTAAAAACGTACTGCAACCCATTGGTTGGGATGCGTTCGGCCTGCCAGCAGAAAACGCCGCGGTTAAAAACAAAACCGCACCAGCCAAATGGACTTACGAAAATATCGACTACATGAAAGGTCAGCTCAATGAGCTGGGCTTTGGTTACGATTGGAGTCGTGAATTCGCTACTTGTCGTCCTGAATACTATCGCTGGGAGCAGTGGTTCTTCACTCGCTTGTATGAGAAAGGCCTAGTCTATAAAAAAATGGCCACAGTTAACTGGGATCCGGTTGACCAAACCGTACTCGCCAATGAGCAGGTTGTAGATGGCCGCGGTTGGCGTTCAGGCGCTTTGGTCGAACAGAAGAAGATCCCGCAATGGTTTATTAAAATCACTGCCTACGCCCAAGAGTTACTGGACGAAATCGAGAAACTGGGTGGTTGGCCGGATCAGGTGCGCACGATGCAGCGCAACTGGATAGGCCGTTCTGAAGGTGTCGAGATCGACTTTAATGTTGCCGACAGCGAACAGAACTTTACGGTTTACACCACCCGCCCAGACACCCTGATGGGAGTAACCTATGTTGGTGTCGCTGCAGCGCACCCACTGGCAGAACAAGCGGCGAAGAATAACCCCGAACTGGCAGCATTTGTCGAAGAGTGCAAAAACACCAAGGTGGCTGAAGCAGATTTAGCGACCATGGAAAAGAAAGGCATGGCAACCGGCCTTTATGCTATTCATCCGTTGAGCGGCAAACAGGTGCCAATTTGGGTCGCTAACTTCGTGCTAATGGATTATGGCACCGGCGCTGTGATGGCCGTACCAGCCCATGATCAGCGTGATTACGAGTTTGCCAGCAAATATGGCTTAGATATCGTGCAGGTGATTAAGCCAGCCAATGGCAGCGACCAAGACGTGAGCGAAGCCGCCTATACAGAAAAAGGCGTACTGTTCGCATCGGGTGAATTTGATGGCCTCGAATTTGAAGCGGCACTGGATGCCATAGCCGCTAAGTTAACCTCCTTAGGCAAAGGCCAAAAGACGGTGAACTTCCGTCTGCGCGATTGGGGCGTATCCCGTCAGCGCTACTGGGGCTCGCCAATCCCAATGTTGACCACAGAAGCGGGCGACACAGTGCCAGCTCCGGCCGACAGCCTTCCGGTTGTGTTGCCAGAAGATGTGGTGATGGATGGGGTAAAAAGCCCAATCAAAGCCGACCTCAGCTGGTCACAAACTGAATACCAAGGTCAACCAGCCACCCGGGAAACCGATACTTTCGATACCTTTATGGAATCGAGCTGGTATTACGCCCGCTATTGCTCACCACACACAGATGACGCAATGCTGGATCCGGCCAAAGCGAATTACTGGTTGCCAGTTGACCAATATATCGGTGGTATCGAACACGCCTGTATGCACCTGCTGTATGCCCGTTTCATGCACAAGCTGCTGCGTGATGAGGGTCTGGTCGACAGTGACGAGCCGTTCAAGCGCTTACTATGCCAAGGCATGGTATTAGCCGACGCCTTCTATTACGAAGATGAGCGTGGCGGGCAAAACTGGGTCAGCCCTGTGGATGTCGACATTAAGCGCGATGAGAAAGGCCGTATTGTCGCTGCCGCCGAACGGGAAACCGGTCGCGAGCTGATTTATGCTGGCATGAGCAAAATGTCAAAATCAAAAAATAACGGTATCGACCCCGGCTTAATGGTTGAACGTTATGGCGCCGACACCGTGCGCTTATTCATGATGTTTGCTGCGCCACCAGAACTGACATTGGAGTGGCAAGAGTCCGGTGTTGAAGGCTCAATGCGTTTCCTCAAGCGCTTCTGGAAGTTGGCACATACTCACACGAGTAATGGCTCAGCACCGCAGTTAGATGTCGCAGCGTTGAATGACGCGCAAAAAGATCTGCGCCGTGATCTACACAAAACCATCGACAAAGTCGGTGATGATCTTGGCCGTCGTCAAACCTTCAACACGGCTATCGCTGCCATCATGGAGTTGATGAACAAGCTGACCAAAGCACCGCTAGAGAGCGCTCAGGACAAAGCCCTGATGCAAGAAGCGCTGTCCGCGGTGACCTTGATGCTAGCCCCGATCACCCCTCACGCCAGTCATGTACTTTGGACTCAGTTAGGCCATGAAGGTGATGTGGTTGATGCCGAGTGGCCGAAAGCTGATGCCAACGCCTTGGTCGAAGACAGCAAGCTGATTATCGTGCAAGTGAACGGCAAACTACGAGCCCGTATTACCGTTGCAGCAGACGCCGATCAGGACGCAGTACAGGCCATTGCTATGGGTGAAGAGAATGTCACTAAGTTCACCGACGGTAAAACCCTGCGTAAAGTGATTTATGTGCCAGGTAAATTGCTTAACATTGTTGCCAACTAAGCTAAGGCATACAAGGTCATAGCAGGCCAAGTGACCATAGAGAGCAGCACCTGCATAGGTACTGCTCTCTCACTTTAAACCGCCGACAGTTGCAAAGCGTGTCGGGTTACCATTTACTGTAATCAAACAAAGCCCAAAGCTATCCCTATGAATCGAATTCTGACATTGCTACTCTGCGTCACCATCACGCTAGTATCCACTGGTTGCGGGTTCCGGCTGCGCGGAAGCTATGATATCCCCGCCAATATGACACAAGTACATATCGCCAGCTGGGACGAATACGCTGAGCTTACCCGCTTGGTCGAAGATAGACTCAAGGTAAACAGTGTTGAAATACTTAAAGATCCAAGTCAGGAACACCCGATATTGTTGCTGAAACGCGATCATCTGAATGAACGTAACCTCTCACTGTTTTCTGATGGTCAGGTCGCTGAATATCAGTTGATATACGGCTTTGAATTCGACCTGATTGAGCCCAATAAAGATCCTGTACAACACAACATAGAAGTGGTTCGCCAGTATCAAGATGACCCTAACCGGGCCTTGGCAAAAGAGAAAGAGAAACGGCTACTGGTCAGTGAGATGCGAGCGGAAGCTGCCGATCGTATTTTGCGTATTATCTCCTCCAGCCACAGTCGATAGCAGCTGCTGATGCAATGCTACCCGGAACAACTCCAAGCCAAGCTAGCGCAGAGGCTGCAGCCAATCTACATGATCTTTGGCGATGAGCCATTGCAAAAGCATGAGGCGATCGCAGAGATCCGGAAAGCCGCCGCCAAACTCGGTTTTGATAATGGCCAACGCTTCGTTGCTGGCAATGGCTTTGATTGGCAACAGCTCAACGCCGCCGGGGCGACAATGTCTCTGTTCTCAGAGGGTGAACTGATAGAGTTAGAACTGCCTACTGCGGCACCGGGGCGTGATGGCGGGCAATGGCTACAACAGTATGTATCGCAACCAACGCCTGATCAGATCCTGATTGTTCATGGCCCCAGACTGGCCAAAGATAAACAGAAAGCCAAATGGTGCCAGGCACTACAAAGCGCGGCTCTCAGCATTACCGTCAACCCACTCAGTGGGCAGCAACTGCAACGCTGGCTAGAGGGACGTTGTCAGCGCCACCAAGCGGTTTTACAACCCGCAGCCAAGCTGTTTTTAATGGAGCAGTGCGAAGGCAACCTATTAGCGGCCGATCAAGAGCTACAAAAACTGGCTCTGCTCTATGGCAATACCCCAGTTTCACTGGAACAGCTGCAAGTCAGCTTAGGCAATCACGCCAGACATAATGTATTCCAGTTAAGTGATGCGTTGCTGGCCAATGATCTTCCCCGTTGTCTGAAGATTCTCGACAGTCTGCAGGGCGAAGGGTTGGAGCCCGTGATAATTAGTTGGGCACTAAGTAAAGAGGTGCTATTGCTGCAAAAAGTGGCTGAACTCCCCTCCGGAGATAGTCGAGGCATGATGCGTTTAGGGATCTGGCAACAGCGTCAGCCGCTGTTTCAGCAGGCGCTAAAACGTCTCTCGGCGGAGCAGATAAGGCAGATGATCAATCGCTGCGCTGAGCTCGACCAGGGGCTCAAAGGCGGAACCATACAGCACCCTTGGACATGGCTGGCCCACCTTTGCTTGATGTTTAGTCAACCATGGCAACAAGAACCGCTGTTTATCAGTGATGCCGAATTAGCACAATGATCGCCACGCTGGGAGCTATTAAGTGATGACAACAGGTTTGCTTTATTACCGTTTTAGCCTTTAGCCGCGCTGGCAAGCCCCAAACGACGCCCCACACATCCGTAGCTCACCCCAGAACTTAACCGCCTTACCATCCGGTGATATGGGCGAACAACCAAAGCAGACTAAAGTGCTCGGTGCCGGATACCACCGGCCATTATCGCCGCCATTGAACGAC
The DNA here is from genome assembly GCF_003336225.1 of Corallincola holothuriorum. NCBI lineage: Bacteria > Pseudomonadati > Pseudomonadota > Gammaproteobacteria > Alteromonadales > Psychromonadaceae > Corallincola > Corallincola holothuriorum. The sequence goes on along the minus strand of NZ_QPID01000008.1, from coordinate 106,477 downwards.
ATCAACTTATATCTCGCGTGAAGATTCTATCTAGCCACCTGCTCATGGTATGATCAGCGATTATTTTGCCAAAACCTCGACGAGAAACTGACTTTGCAAGCTGAAGAACTAACAAAATTTGTATTAGACAAAATTGATGACATGAAAGGACGCGACGTTCTGGTCCTTGATGTTAAAGGCCTGAGCACTATCACTGACACCATGGTCATCGCTTCTGGTAACTCTAAACGTCACGTTCAGTCGATTGCTGAAAATGTGGCGACTGAAGCCAAACATGCCGGTATGAAACCGCTAGGCGTCGAAGGACAAAGTGAAGGCGAATGGGTTTTAGTGGATCTGGGTGAATTAGTGCTGCACGTGATGCAGGAAAAAGCCCGCGATTTCTATCAACTGGAAAAGCTTTGGGGCCGTAACGGCGAATGAAGCTGCAGTTGGTCGCCGTCGGTAGCCGAATGCCAGGTTGGGTAGAACAGGGCTTTAACGAATACGCCCGTCGTTTTCCCCGCGAGATGGCATTCGAACTGATCGAAGTACCGGCAGGTAAGCGTGGCAAAAACGCCGACATTGCTCGGATCCTCGAACGTGAAGGGGAGCAAATGCTTGCCGCTGTCGGCAAAGGTAACCGTATCGTCACCCTTGAGGTGACTGGCAAAGATTGGACAACGCCGCAACTGGCACAGCAGTTAGACCGCTGGAAGTTGGATGGTCGTGATGTCAGTCTACTGGTTGGCGGGCCGGAAGGCTTAGCTCCCGCCTGCATCGCCGCATCGGAACAGCGCTGGTCATTGTCCGCACTGACTCTCCCCCACCCCATGGTTCGCATTGTGCTCGCGGAAGCGCTATATCGCGCCTGGAGCGTAACAGCCAACCATCCTTACCATCGAGAGTAACCATCGATGATGAGAAGACGGGTAGCAATTCATGATGCGGTGGCAGAGGGGCGCCTGTTCTCTCGCCGAGCCATGGTGTCGTTATTCTCTGTTATCGTCCTGCTGTTCGTGCTGATAGCCAATCTTTATCATCTGCAGATCAACTCATACAGCACTTACAAAACGCGCTCCAATGACAACCGTATCCGCCTACTACCGATAGCGCCCAATCGCGGCCTTATCTACGATAAGAACGGTGTGCTGTTAGCGGAAAACCGCCCCGTGTTCAGCTTAGAAATTGTCCCTGAAGAGGTCGATGATATTGAGCAAACCGTCACTGGCTTAGCCGAGCTGCTACCGATCACGGTCGAAGAGCAGGAGAAATTTCTCGAAAGTAGTCGCTTTAGCCGACGCTTCAAACGCATTCCGATCAAAGCCCGACTGAATGAGCAACAGGTCGCCATATTCAGCGTCAACCAACATCGTTTTCCCGGCGTCTATATTGAAGCCCGCCCTACCCGTTATTACCCTTATGGCGATGTGCTCACGCATGTGCTGGGGTTCGTCGCCAAGATTAACCGTAAAGACCTGCAACGTATCGAACAATCAGGCGATCTGGCTAACTATAAAGCCACCCGGGACATTGGTAAGCAGGGCATAGAAAAATATTACGAACGCTTCCTCCATGGTCAGGTCGGCTATCGCGAAGTGGAAGTAAATAACCGCGGGCGGATCTTACGCACCTTGAGCGTCCAGGAGCCAGTTGCGGGGCAGGATCTGTTCCTGAATATCGACATTAATCTACAGCTACTGGCACACCAGGCATTGGCTGGCTCCCGCGGTGCCATTGTCGTGATGGATGCCCGTGACGGTGCCGTGCTCGCCATGGTTAGCGCCCCGAGTTACGATCCCAACCTGTTTGTCCATGGGATCAGCAGCCGTGAATACCGTGAGCTGCTGGACTCGAAAGATCGACCACTGATCAACCGCGCCACCCAGGGAACTTACCCACCAGCCTCCACCATTAAGCCCCATTTGGCTCTGCTCGGGTTAGAAGAGTATATCGTCACCCCAACCACCCGCATCTGGGATCCCGGCTGGTACCAGCCGCAGAATGTGAATCGACGTTTTCGCGATTGGAAAAAGTGGGGGCATGGCTGGGTCGACATGGAACATGCCATCGGTCAGTCCTGTGATACCTATTACTACGAGTTGGCGCATAAGCTCGGTGTCGATAAAATCAGCGACTTTATGACCAAGTTCGGCTTCGGTGATTACAGTGGTATCGATATCCATGAAGAGAATCGCGGCACCATGCCATCCAGGGGCTGGAAACGCGCACGTTACAACCAACCGTGGTACTTAGGTGACACTATCTCGGTGGGGATCGGTCAGGGTTATTGGACCACGACGCCAATCCAGCTTGCTTCTGCAACTACTATTTTGGCCAATCGGGGTAAGCATTATAACCCTCGGATCTTAAAATCATTCCAAACACCAACCGGCACCCTGGCCGTCCCCAAGGACGAGCAGCCCCCCTTGGTTTTGAAGCAGGAAAGTAATTGGCAGCCCGTCATCGATGCCATGTATGGCGTTAACCACAAGATCAAAGGCACGGCATTTAAAGTGTTTGCTGACGCTTGGTACCAGTCGGCAGGTAAAACCGGTACGGCACAGGTGATCGGGATCGCCGATGATGCTGAGTATGACGCCGAGAAAATCGATGAAAGGCACCGCGACAATGCGATGTATATGGGCTTTGCACCGGTTAATGAACCACGCATTGTGGTCGCGGTCGCCGTTGAGAATGCCGGCGGCGGTAGCTCAAATGCGGCGCCCATCGCCCGCCGCTTAATGGATTACTATATGAACAACACCTCCCTATTGCCTGAATTTAAGCCGGAGCTATAACCATGCTAGGCAGCGCTAACGAAACCCAGGGAGCCCAAAGTAAACAATCAATATGGTTTCGTATGCATATTGATATGCCGCTTTTAATTGGCCTCATGCTATTGATGGCCATAGGTCTACTGGTTATTTACAGTGCCGGGGGACAGGAAAAAGCCTTGGTGATACGCCAAGTCACCCGCCTAGGTATTGGATTAGTCGTGATGTTTATTGTCGCGCAGATTAACCCCTTGAGTTACCAGCGCTGGGCCCTGCCCGCCTTCACTTGCGGTATAGGGCTATTAGTCGCCGTATTGGTTTTTGGCCATGTTGGCAAAGGCGCACAGCGCTGGCTCGACCTGGGGGTGATGAAATTTCAGCCATCTGAGATCATGAAACTGGCGGTACCATTAATGGTCGCTTGGTTTATCTCCAGGCAACCACTGCCGCCACGTAAGCGCGATCTCACTGTCGGTGCCGTGCTAGTGCTTCTTCCTACGCTGCTTATTGCCAAACAACCCGATCTAGGCACCTCGCTACTGATCGCCGCTTCAGGGATATTCGTACTATTTTTGGCCGGTGCCAGCTGGCGCTTGATCAGCTTCTTTTTTGCCGCTATCGGTGCTTTCGTGCCCGTGCTCTGGTTCTTTCTCATGCATAACTACCAACGCCAACGGGTACTCACTTTCCTCAACCCGGAAAGCGATCCTTTAGGCAGTGGCTACCACATCATTCAATCTAAGATCGCCATCGGCTCCGGCGGTTTATGGGGCAAGGGCTGGTGTCATGGTACGCAATCACAGTTGGAGTTTTTACCTGAGCGTCACACCGACTTTATTTTTGCTGTTTTTAGCGAAGAGTTTGGCCTCATGGGTGTACTGGCGCTGTTAGCTATCTATCTATTTATTATTATTCGTGGCCTGATGATCGCCTCTCAAGCGCAACAGGCATTTAGCCGATTGTTGGCGGGGAGTATTGTCCTAACCTTCTTCGTTTATGTATTTGTAAACATTGGTATGGTGTCAGGATTGCTCCCTGTGGTGGGTGTTCCACTGCCTTTAGTGAGTTACGGTGGCACATCAATGGTGACTCTGATGGCAGGATTTGGCATTCTGATGGCTATTCATACACATCGGCGCCTTATTGCCACTTGACCGGAGTTGTCATTTTGTCCCTATACCGATCGTTTTGTTCCCTTGTTGGCGGCTTATTTTTAAGCTTACCCGTTGCTGCCGCCGACACTCAGTTCGAAGAATTTACCCAGCGAATGGTTAGCAAACACCAGTTTGAAGCTGGCTATATCGAAAACGCATTAGCGGGTGCCAGTAAGAATCAAAAGATCCTCGATGCCATCGCTCGCCCCTGGGAAGCAAAACCTTGGTATCAATACCGTCCAATCTTTATTAAACAAACACGTATCGACCAAGGCGTTGAGTTCTGGCAAGAGAATCAGGCTGCACTGGAAAAAGCCGAAAAAGAGTTCGGGGTGCCAGCCGAGATCATTGTCGCCATTATTGGGGTCGAAACATTTTATGGTAAGCACAAAGGCGTTTACCCCGTTCTCGATGCACTCTACACCCTGGGATTCTACTATCCCAAACGCGCCAAATTCTTTCGCAGTGAACTAGAACAGTTCCTGATCTTAAGCCGCGAAGAGGGCTGGGAGATCACCCAACCAATGGGCTCCTATGCTGGCGCCATGGGCTTAGGTCAGTTCATCAGCTCAAGCTACCGCCATTACGCTATCGACTTTGATGGTGACGGCAAGCGCGATCTCTTCAACAACACCACCGATGCTATTGGTAGTGTCGCCAACTATTTTTCAGAGCATGGCTGGAAATCTGGCGAGGCCGTCACCTATGCCACCAGTGTGTCTGGAGAAAAGTATCAAGCGTTGCTAGAAAAGGCGCTAAAGCCCAGGCATCAACCCGCAGAATTGGCTAGTCACGGAGTCGAACTGCCAAAAACCACACTTCCTGCGCCGGTCAAATTGTTAAAGTTTGAGTTGGAAGTGGGTCACGAGTATTGGATCGCGTTACATAACTTCTATGTCATCACTCGCTATAACCATAGCCCCTTGTACGCCATGGCCGTTTATCAACTCAGCCAAGAGATCGCAAAAGCAAAGGCCAAATAAGGTGAAACTAAAAACATGGCATGGTGCCATCGTCTTAGTACTTAGTAGCCTGCTACTGCCTGGATGTGGCAGTAGCAGCGGCCAACGTTATCAAATAGCCAACGATCACACGCCCAGCTCACCGCCGGATCTGGATGCCATCAGCGACCCTGTGCCGCGTTATGAGCCGAAGAGCCGCCAGGGCAATATGAAAAAATATACCGTGCGTGGCAAACAATATCAGGTGATGGACAGCGCTGATGGGTTTAGCGCTGAAGGTGAAGCTTCTTGGTACGGTGCTAAGTTTCACGGCCACTTGACCTCCAACGGTGAAATTTATGACATGTACAGCCTCAGTGCCGCCCATAAATCGTTACCACTACCGACTTATGTCCGCGTAACGAATCTGAAAAATGAGCGGCAGGTGATCGTACGGGTTAACGATCGTGGCCCGTTCCACGGTGGCCGTATCATTGATCTCTCGTATGCCGCGGCCTACAAGTTAGACATGCTCAAATCAGGCACTGCGCAGGTAAAAATTGAAGCTATAACGCTCACTGAAGATAGCTCTGAGCCAGTCAACCCGGATCCAATAGAGCCCTACTTTGTACAAGTGTTGGTCACTGGCAACGAAGGCAAAGCGAACCAATTAGCCAGCCAACTGTCAGACCAGTTTGATGTGGGTAGCCTGACCCTAGAAAAAGATGGTTTACATAAATTACGTCTCGGACCACTAAACAATGTTCAGCAAGCAGAAGCGCTACTGGCAAAATTAAGAGCGGAGGCATTTCCTAATGCCTTTCTTATTCGGCCAAACGAGTGAGTTATCTCAGATTTGAGTTAACTTTCTGATATAGTAGCCAACATTCATGGGGTATCCCCCGAACAAGGATTAACAACACAAGTCGTCATCATGGGAAAAATCAAAAAACTCTCCTCTCGTCTGCTTATTTCCGCCACATTCGTTACTGTGGGTCTTTTTTCTGTCGCGAACGCGGCACCTGCGGTTGTTCCTAAAGCGCCAGATGTCGCAGCCAAAGGCTACCTGTTGATGGATTACCATTCAGGCGCGGTGTTAGTTGAAAGTAACGCAGATGAGATCTTAGCGCCCGCCAGCCTGACCAAGATGATGACCAGTTATATCATCGGCCGTGAGATCGCCAGCGGCAATATCTCGCCAGACGATAAAGTACTGATCAGTGAAAATGCTTGGGCGAAGAACTTCCCCGATTCATCAAAGATGTTTATCGAGGTGAACACCTACGTCAAAGTCTCGGATCTTAATCGCGGTATCATCATCCAATCAGGTAACGATGCGTGTGTCGCTATGTCAGAGCACATTGCCGGCTCCGAAGACGCCTTCGCCGGACTGATGAACTCTTATGCCGAACAACTCGGTATGGGTAGCAGCCATTTTATGAACAGTCATGGCCTGCACCATGAAGATCACTACACTACCGCACGGGACATGGCGACCCTGGCGCAAGCCTTGATCCGCGATGTACCAGAAGAGTACGCGATCTACGCCGAAAAAGAGTTCACCTACAACGGCATCAAGCAGTACAACCGCAACTCCCTGCTGTGGGATAAAAGCATGAATGTGGACGGCATTAAAACTGGCCACACCTCGAAAGCGGGATACAGCCTTGTCACCTCGGGTACCAAAGATGGTATGCGCTTGATCTCGGTCGTGATGGGTACAAACAGCGAGCAAGCCCGTAAAGCAGAAAGCAAAAAGCTGCTGAATTATGGTTTCCGTTTCTTTGAAACTGTCACCGCGAAAAAAGCGGGAGACGCGATCGTCAATCAACGTATCTGGTACGGTAGCCAAGAAAACGTCGAGTTGGGTGTATTGGATGATGTCGTAGTCACCATTCCCCGCGGCCAGGCTGATAAGCTCAGCGCTGATTTTGGTTTAGAACGCCCACTGGAAGCACCGCTCAGCAAAGGCGAACAGGTCGGCAGCATTCAATTTAGCCTAGATGGCAAAGTAGTTGCTGAGTACCCCCTCGTTGCCCTGCAGGATATTGAAGAAGGCGGATGGTTCAGCAAACTCGTCGACTACCTAACACAGTTAGTAATGAGCTGGTTTGAATAACCCGTTTTAAAACCAACTAAGCCACCGTTAATGGTGGCTTTTTTGTGGCCTTAGCGGCTACAACGGCCGCCGTGACGCCATCATCAGCAAGACAGCACCCCAAAGCAAGATGGCGATCTTAGTCACAAAACTTGATTGCGCAATTGCTAACCACTAATATAGCCGCCCTTAGAAAACCTGTTCCGAGCAGCAAATACGGGGTGCGAGCGATAATGAAAGTCAATTTTGATGAACTGGTCGAGTTTCCTTCAGTTTTTCCATTCAAAGTAATGGGATTAGCGGATCCGAAACTGCCAGAGCGCGTTGTTAGTGCGGTACAGAAACATGCCCCCGGTGATTACACCACAACGGTTCGCCCTAGCAGCAAAGGCAACTATCACGCGGTTTCTATCCGTGTCACGGTCACCAGCCAAACCCATATCGAAGCATTATATAAAGCACTCGGTGAGATCGAAGGCGTTAAGCACGTCCTCTAATACCCCTACGTTTGCTGGCTGGTATTTGCCCCTCCAGCCAGTATAATGCCTGCAGTTCAACGCAGGCAGTTGCAATTTGAATAACCCATCTCTTATCGTCCGTCAGTTAGGCCAACGCCCATACCAGCAAACCTGGGATGCGATGCGTGACTTTACTGATCACCGCAGCGCCGACAGCACTGACGAGATCTGGCTGGTAGAACACCCGCCAGTATTTACTCAGGGGCAGGCAGGCAAGGCAGAACACCTGCTGGCGCCCGGTGACATCCCGGTGATTAAGGTAGACAGAGGGGGTCAGGTTACCTACCACGGCCCAGGGCAGCTGGTTGCCTATATCCTACTGGATCTGCGCAGGAAAAAGCTGGGGGTACGTGAACTCGTCACCCAGATAGAACAAGCCATCGTCAATACACTCAAGCAGTATGATATCGATGCCTATCCCAAGGCCGATGCGCCGGGTGTATACGTTAGTGGCGATAAGATCGCATCCCTCGGGTTGCGGATCCGCAAAGGTTGTTCGTTCCATGGATTGGCGCTAAACGTCAATATGGATCTATCACCGTTCCAGCGCATCAACCCCTGTGGTTATGCTGGACTGCTGATGACCCAGGTCGCCGACTTAGGTGGCACGGATAACATAGATGAATTGCAGCCAGTGCTGATTAACGCATTAGCTGACGAGCTGGGCTTAACCGCCGAGCAGATAGAAGTCATAGACGAGTCAGATAAAACTTATGAGTGAAAAACCACGTCGCCTCGAAGCCGGAGTAAAACTCCGTGATGCCGATAAAATGGCGCTCATTCCGGTCAAAGTGATACCGACTGAGAAAGAAGAGATGCTGCGCAAGCCACCTTGGATGAAGGTAAAGCTCCCCGCATCCAGTCAACGCATCGAAGAGATAAAAGGCGCAATGCGCGCCCATGGCCTGCACTCCGTATGTGAAGAAGCTGCCTGCCCTAACCTGCCGGAATGCTTTAACCACGGTACCGCCACCTTTATGATCATGGGAGCTATCTGCACACGGCGCTGCCCATTCTGCGATGTTGGCCACGGCAAACCGTTGCCTTTAGATCCAGAAGAGCCGAAAAAACTGGCGGAAACCATCCGCGACATGAAACTAAAGTACGTCGTGATCACCTCGGTTGACCGCGACGACCTGCGTGACGGTGGTGCCCAGCATTTTGCCGATTGTGTGCGTGAAATTCGCGCTCTCAGCCCACAGATAAAAATTGAAATTCTGGTGCCAGACTTCCGCGGCAGGATGGATCGTGCGCTGGAAGCACTGGCAACAGCGCCACCAGATGTGTTCAATCACAATCTGGAGACCGCACCACGCCTATACAAGCAAGCGCGTCCCGGTGCGGATTATCAATGGTCGTTAACTCTATTGAAGCGCTTTGGTGAGATGTTCCCTAATGTACCAACCAAATCAGGTCTGATGGTGGGTTTAGGCGAAACCAACGAAGAGATCCTTGAAGTAATGACGGATCTGCGGGCGCACAACGCCACGATGCTGACCATCGGCCAGTATCTGCAACCTAGCCGCCATCACTTGCGGGTAGAACGCTACGTCCATCCTGATGAGTTCAGCATGTTCCGTGAAAAAGCCGATGATATGGGCTTCGATCACGCCGCATGTGGCCCATTAGTACGCTCCAGCTACCACGCTGACCGCCAGGCAGCCGGTGAAGAGGTGAAGTAAGCCTTCGCTGTTGCGTGATTGAATAGCAAAAGCCCCGTCAATTGATGGGGCTTTTTGTTTACTGACGAAAGCGTGCCTAATCTAAGCCGATATCGTCGATAAAATGAGAAGACTCAGAAAATTGAGTCGAGTGGCACACCTGATTGTTCAGAGGTCAACTCCATCACCCGGGCCAAAACATCATCTCTTTGCCAAAGCTTCTCATTCGATGATGTCACGTAAGGGATGAAATCCTTCAGATACTGATATTTTTGCGGGATAGTATCCCTAAAGTACTGCGCAATAAATTCAGCAACCATCATGTAAATAACGCCAACGACACCGCTCAGCGGCAAAGATATATTCCATAAATACAAGGTTCCTGCCAGTAACACTGGGAACAACCAAAACAGCGTCATTCTGGCTTTTGGATTGATTTCCAAGGGACTCAAATCTGCGTCACCCAGTGCTTCAGACAATTGCCGCCAAACAGACTTGATGTCGATATCGCCAGCTAGAAACGCCTTCATTTCCGAATCAGGGCGCAACTGCTCCCGCCGCGCCCCGAGGGACTTCATCATCACTTGTCGAACATGATAAAAACCATGCTGTGACGGGCAAAACGAGGATTCAGCTGTTCGTAGACGCTTATAAATATAATCAGTAAGCATGCCAGGCGTGGTAATACTTCCTGCCGCCTCATCCGGTATTGCTATACCAAATTCATCTTCACATGCAATCACCAGCTCAACAGCATCTAACCCCATACATACTTCCTCGTCATATATCGATCCCTGAAGACAGCGGTATTCTCCTAAACGGCTCTACAAACACGTTAGTTGCACAAATCATCACCTTTGCGCACGCTTCGCCTAACACACCGAAAATGCCAATACGACATTCAGCCTATCTGCTTCGCTAATAGCAACGACAAGTCCGTTACATGTTTTCAGTACGCTCAACAATGCACTCATAGGAACCCATCTCAAACTCACGACAGATCCAGGGGCGATTGTCGTAGATGGTGCACATCAAGGTTTCACGATCTAACGCGGAACACCAACCATCAGCTAAACGCAGCATGGTTTCGCTACCAAACTGATCAACCGAAATATGCTCAGCAGGAACACCAGTGTCGGTGATTAACATCACTTCTAAACGACAGCAGCAAGCCTGGCAATTGGCACAGGTGATCTCAGGCTCAGCTATATTTTTAATCTTTATCGTCACGTTTATCTGCACTCAATTCAGTTACCGCATCATACGCCAAATAGCGCAGCCATGAGCAAAGGTTTGCTACACCGCGCCTGCGCTTATCGCCCCACGGGCTGCATCGAGTGCCTAGTTACAAAACAAAGTGCCACTTTAACTATCGAATTATTTCAATTGGTTATCACCATCATACCGGCTTAACAACCCCGACCTTGGTCTAATAGGAGAAAGCTTGACCAAGCAATCGGTGTGAATGACACTCAAAAGATAATTATTAAACAGCATGGACAGCAAAACATGTTTATCTTCTTTATCTGTATCGCGTTACTACTCTTGGCATACAAGTTCTATAGCCCCTTTGTAGAACAGCAGGCGGGTATTGATATCAACGCCAAAACACCCCAGTCACGATTTAGTGATGGGGTTGATTACGTGCCCGTACACCCAGTGAAAGCCTACCTGATCCAGTTCCTCAACGTGGCTGGGGTTGGGCCAATTTTTGGCCCTATTCTCGGCGCGCTTTATGGCCCTATCGCCTTAGTATGGATTGTATTGGGCAATATTATTGGTGGTGCCGTGCATGACTATTTCTCTGGTGTATTGAGTATTAAGGAGGAAGGTAAGAGCTTACCGGAAATTGCCGGACACTATTTTAACGTCTATTTCAAAGGCGTCATGCTGCTGTTTACGGCAATGCTGCTGTTTTTTGTAGGTGTCGTATTCATCATGAGCCCAGCCGGCTTACTGAGTAACCTGGAGTTTTTTGAAGGTACGATATTTGCCAACAACACCTTCTGGGTATTAGTCATTCTGGGGTACTATTTTTTAGCTACCCTACTCCCCATCGACAAAATCATCACCAAGCTTTACCCCCTGTTTGGGTTACTGATGATCGTAATGACCGTTTCTATTGCAGCCGCACTGCTGATCAGCGCCCCGCAACTGCCGGAGGTGGGTGACATCTTTGCTTACTTCGATCACAGCCACTACAACAGCGATCTACTTGAGCCCAATCCCGATGGCCTACCCGTCTGGCCACTGCTTTTTGTCACCATCACCTGCGGGGCCATTAGCGGCTTTCATTCAACGCAAGCACCGATCATGGCTCGCTGCCTAACCAATGAGAAATATGTTCGCCCAGTCTATTACGGCGCAATGATGTCGGAAGGGCTCGTCGCGTGTGTTTGGGCAACAGCGGGCATCGCTGCTTTCCCAGGTGGCTACGTTGAACTGAAGAGCATTCTAGACGCAGGAGGTCCCGGTTTAGTAGTGAATCAAGTGGCGACCAGCTACCTGGGGGTTGCTGGTGGCGTGATGGCAATTATCGCCGTGGCAGTCTTTCCTATTACCTCTGGCGATACTGCGTTTCGCTCACTGCGTCTAACCATCATTGATGCGTTTAAGATCCCACAGAGCATTCGCAATCGACTGCTGCTAGCCTTACCGATCCTGATCATCGCCTACTTTATGACTAAAATTGATTTCTCGCTGATCTGGCGCTATTTCGCGTTCTCAAATATGCTGCTTTCCACCAGCGTATTGTGGCTGGCGACTAAGTATCTATTCGACCGAAACGCATTCCACTGGATTGTCAGCTTGCCTGCAGTCGTCGGCACCTGTGTCACCGTCTCTTACATCTTAACAGCAGGTATCGGCCTTGGATTACCGCAATCGATGAGTCAACCCGCAGGGATCGCGACTGGCGTGATTTGCTTAACGGCTCTGATATTCCTAAACAAAAGAAGAGAGCTACCAGCGGTGCCTTAGAAGCTAAGTGACCGATAGCAAAACATGAAAAAGGCGCTGAGTTCAGCGCCTTTTTTGAGCGTTAACCGCAGGTGATTGCGATCTACTCTTCGACACCCTGAGACTTCAGGTATTCGTCGTAAGTGCCGTGGAAATCGGTCACGCCATCTTCGGTTAACTCGATGATCCGTGTTGCCAAGCTGGAAACAAACTGACGGTCGTGACTGACAAAGATCAGGGTGCCTTCATACTGCTCTAACGCCATATTCAGGGATTCAATCGATTCCATATCCATGTGGTTGGTCGGTTCATCCATCAGCAGAATATTTGGCGTTTGCAGCATCAACTTACCAAACAACATCCGCCCCTGCTCACCACCAGAGATCACATTCACTGATTTCTTGATATCGTTCTGCGAAAACAGCAAACGACCCAAAGTACCACGGATCACCTGCTCGTCATCGGCCTCTTTGCCCCACTGATCCATCCAGTCGTAGAGGTTCATATCCTGTTCAAACTCACTGGCGTGATCCTGAGCGTAGTAGCCGATATGACTGTTCTCAGACCATTTTATCGTGCCCTCTTTCGGCACTTTGCGTCCGGCTAAGGTGTCTAACAGTGTCGACTTACCAACACCGTTTTGGCCGATCACGGCAATACGTTCACCCACTTCCACCAACAGATCCAAGCCTTTAAACAGCAGCTCACCGTCGTAACCTTGTCCCATTTTGCTCACTTCCAGGGCATTACGGTAAAGCTTCTTCTCCTGGGTAAAGCGAATAAATGGGTTCTGGCGGCTAGAGGCTTTTACTTCTGCCAGTTGGATCTTGTCTATCTGTTTGGCCCGCGACGTTGCCTGTTTCGCCTTAGAAGCGTTAGCAGAGAAGCGAGCAACAAATTGCTGCAACTCAGCGATCTGCGCTTTCTTCTTCGCGTTGTCGGCCATCATCGTAGCGCGTGCTGCAGTAGCTGCCGCCATGTACTCGTCATAGTGACCTGGGAACAAGCGCAGTTCACCGTAATCCAGATCGGCCATATGCGTACAAACACTGTTCAGGAAGTGGCGATCGTGAGAGATAATAATCATGGTGCAGTTACGTTGATTCAGGACCCCTTCCAACCAACGGATGGTGTTGATATCCAGGTTGTTGGTCGGTTCGTCAAGCAACATCACATCAGGATCGGCAAACAGCACCTGAGAAAGCAGTACCCGAAGTTTCCAACCCGGCGCAATCTCGCTCATCGGGCCAAAATGCTGCTCGACCGGAATGCCTACACCCAATAGCAACTCACCAGCACGGGCTTCGGCGGAATAGCCGTCCATTTCGGCAAATTCGGTTTCCAGATCGGCCACCCGCATACCATCTTCTTCACTCATCTCTGCCATGGAGTAGATGCGGTCACGCTCTTCCTTTACTTTCCAGAGTTCCGCATGACCCATAATCACTGTATCGATCACGGAATACTCTTCATAAGCAAACTGATCCTGACTCAGTTTGGCTAAACGCTCGTTGGGATCCAACATCACTTTGCCGGAGGTAGCTTCCAGCTCGCCACTGAGGATCTTCATGAAGGTGGATTTACCACAGCCATTGGCACCAATGAGACCGTAGCGGTTACCACCACCAAATTTGACTGAGATGTTCTCGAACAGCGGCTTTTCGCCGAACTGCATGGTGATATTGGCGGTTGAGATCACAACAAAACTCCATTGACTGGATTGAACGAAAAAGTATTAGGTGTTAAGAGGGTGGCAGACTACACAGATAGTGCCAATTGGGCAATCCAGAATGCGTTTTTTTAAGGGGAGAAAATGCAGATGGAACGGTCGTTCACTGCGGCTTATATCAGCAGCAAACGACCTCTTTTCTTTGCGCTTAAGGGGTTAACACACAAAGCTGACTAGCTGGTCATCAGCAGCGACGCCATCGCTTGCGCGTGCTCTGCTGTTTCTCTTCCTAAATCGGTTAAATAGCCACCATCTGGCATGGTCACTAAGCCTTTATCATGTAATCGCTGAGTGGCTTCAATCACCTCAGGGGCTGCATCATGGTGAACTTTTATTCCTTCAAGCGTTGTATCGAGATTAAAGCGGCACAAAATGTTCAACTCTTGGATTGTGTCGGCGGTGTAAGGCATAGTCGATCCCATCAATGTTGGTCTTATAAGAAATGAAATTACGATTGAGCATAGTGCAGTCAGACGAATTTAAAAAAGATCTGGATCATGCCGATACAGGCAAGCATTAAGACTCTGTGACAGAGTACGCAGTTGCAACAGCGGATGTATGAAGGACGGTTAAATAACAGCCAAAAAAAATAGGCAGCCATCCTTGGCCGCCTTCAATTCGCGTGGAATCACTCTTATCGTTATTATTCGGTTGCTTAGGCTCCCCCAAGGGCGCCTGTTACGTTCTGTTGCTGAAGCTCTCCTTCTCTTCGCTTATTCAAAGTCCAGACTTTCAGAGCCTGACAGGGCGACGGATGAAAGCATCTGTTGCTGTTTCAGGCGTACCGCTTGGTTTTCCAATACACCAGCGATATCAAGGCCTTTAGGTTTGCCCAAAAACAGGCTTTCACCATCTACTCCTTCGACATAATCATGTGCATCAGCACCGTGGATAACGTCTTGCCCCGCCTGGCCGAAGATCTCATCGGCACCATGGCCCGCCCATATGCGGTCGTTACCAGTGCCACCATAAATCTCATCATTACCCGTTTGCGCAATAATCATGTCGTTACCGCCGCTGCCATATATGAGGTCGTTACCACAGCCCGCTTGCAGCAGGTCTTTACCCTGCAACCCGTCCATCCGCACATCAATACAACGGCTCATGTCGTCATCTATCACCATCACGTCGTCATACTGCGAACCACTCATATTGATCCGGTGCATATTCAGCGACGCACTGCGCCAAGTATGAAACTCGTCCCAGCGCTCATCCTGACTGTCGATGCGAAAAACACTCATATCACCCGACAGGCCGTCGCTGGTTACCAATAATGAGCAGCTACTTTTACAATCAACCCACAGTTGTTGGTCATATAGAAAAGCAACAACCTCAGCGTTCTGGCGACACTCTGTTATCTGCTTTGGGTCAATGGTTTCAGCGGCACCAAAAAAGCTGTTCTTAGCGATCTCTTTCGCTGCAACAATCCGGCTGCTGTCAGAACAGTCCCGTGTGACATCATCTATTTCACCAAACAGCATCAGTAAACCAATAAATGCGACGGCTGCTGAACAGTTCAATACACCGCGATAAACCCATTGTGTCTTCATTGTCTTTCCCTACCCAAAGCACCTGTGATGCGACGACTTGCATATCAGTAGTGCGAAACGTTGAGCAAAGATTAGAAGTTGCTATCGATAAGCGCATTCAATCAGCGGACAGATAACACCAAATAACGGACAACCTATTAAAAATCTTTATTTTCAATAAGATAAAGTCAAAAACAAAATCAACAATAAGCTTGTGGCATTAAAAAACGGACACCAAAATGGCCGTTATTTATAGCTCTGTCGCAGAAACAATAGCGGTGTCGGATATGGGATACAGTGAAAAATCGGCCATTTTCTATAATCGAGAACGGTTGGCCGATAATTGCTACTAAAGTGCGCTTGTGGCTGATACCAAACTACCAGCCACAAGCAGATGTTGAAGAGACGCGCGCTGAAATTAGCCCGATGAAGTTTGTTGCCGCACAAAATCGCTCGGACTCATGCCAAATTTTTGCTTAAAGCACTGGCTAAAGTAAGCGGGTGAAGAGAAACCAACAGCGGAGGCCACTTGTGTTACCGCTTCGCCCGCTTGCAACGCATCAGCCGCTAACTTTAAGCGGAAGCTGCGAACGTAATCCGTGGGCGTTTGGCCAAATAGGGCCTGCATTTTGCGTTGCAATTGCCGCTCACTCATTGCCACGGCATTGGCGATCAGCGCTTTATCCAAACTGCTCTGTGAATAATGCTGCGCCAATACCCCTTCCAGCTTTTCAACAAACTGACGATCCCGTTGATTAAGCCCCGCCGCACTCTCTTGATTGGGTTGCGGCGTTCCACTCGATTCTGCACTCTGCTCCGGCTGCGGATCACGCAACTGCAGCTTTTGCGCAATCAAGCGCCGCACTTTAATCAGACCAGCGCAACGCAGTTGCAGCTCATCCGGGTTAAATGGCTTCGACAAGTAGGCATCAATATCGCTTTGCCATGCCTTCAAGCGACTTTCATCATCGCCTTTGGCGGTGAGCAACATCAAAGGAATATGGCTAGTTGCGGGGTTATCGCGGATTAAACGACTCACTTCGAAACCATCAAGCGACGGCATCATCAGGTCGGTGATAATCAGATCCGGTACCTGCTCTATCGCGATCTGTACCGCGGTAGGGCTGTCGGTCTCTGTAATGCAGTGGTACTGATTGGCTAAAACATCAGCCACCATGGCGACGATCTCCGGGTGGTCATCAATAATAAGCACCTTAGGGCGCACGCTATCATCAGCCGAGGCTTGCTCGCTGTCACTATTCGACGCCACCGGCGAGGCTGCGGCAGATTGAGTCGCAGGTAATGGCGCTGCAGATAACACCTGCCCCGATTCACTAGCGGGCAGACTTGTTGCGAGCGCTTCTAACGTCATATATCGGGGCAGCACTACGGTAAAAACCGTCCCTTCATTGACTCGGCTACTGACACTGATTTCGCCTTTATGCGCCTCCACTACCTCTTTCACCAAGGCCAGACCAATCCCCACACCGGCAGTGCCCTCAACATCCACATGGGCACGTACGAAACGTTCAAATATCTGTTTCATCGCTTCGTCTGTCATGCCGATACCACTGTCAGTGACCACCAACTTCAGTTTTTCGTTCTCTGCTGTTAAAGACGCCGCCACACGCCCGCCTTCTGGGGTGTATTTCACGGCGTTACTCAGCAAATTAACCACCACTTTTTCTAACAGGTCGTGATCACCTATCAAGCAACAATCCGGCGCAATAGCGGTAGTTAGCTGGATCCGTTTTTGCTCAAAAAGAGGCCTTAACTCCAGAGTGGTCTGCGCCACTAGCTGGTCTAACAATACACGCTTGGCGTCCCGCTCTTCGCCCGCTTCCAGCTTGGCCAGTTGTAACACCTGTTCAACCATGCGCAACATACGCTGTGCATTCAGCTCGATCTGCGCCAATAGAGATTGTCTTTTTAACTCTGGCGTGTCGGCAGACTTTAATTGATGCAGCGGGCCCAAGATCAGCGTCAGTGGCGTACGAAATTCATGGCTGATATTGGCAAACAAGGTACGTTTTTTCTCAAGTATGGTCTCTGTTACGCTGGCCTTTTCCGCCATCAGCAGACGTCGGCTGCGTTGACGGTAGGTGAGGAATGAGAAGCCCAACAACAACACCAAACTGCCCGATAACCAAAAGTTTCGCTGATACGCCTGCGCCGCAAGCTCCGACTCACGCAGTGCATTTTCCTGCTCAAGTAAACGGATCGATGCCTCTTTCTCCGCCACGCCAAATTTCTGGTGCAACTCCTGAGCCTGCATCCGCATTTCAGAATGCTGTAACCCCAGGGTGCTGCTTTGAAACTGTTTCAGGTAAGCGAGTGCCTGTTGATAATCGCCCATTGCTTCACTGGCACGGGACAAACCAAGCAACAACGGACCTTCATAAGCGCCCAATGTACGAGTTCCAACTTGCGCCATCGCTTGTTGATAGATCTCAAGGGCAACGGCAGGCTGCTGTTTATCAAAATAAGCGTTGCCGAGCCGCACAGCAATATCGGGACTAAGCACGCCATCACTGAGATCATCTGATAGTTCTAACGCTTTTTCGTACAGGGCTATCGATTTATCAGGCTGATTTTGCCGCGCATAAAGATCGGCAATATTCTGATAGGATTGCGCCAATGCGGCTTCCGGCCCATGACGCTGATAATAATCCAACGCCTTTTGATAGTGACGCATTGCGGCATCAAACTGACCAGCGCTGGCTTCAACATTACCCAACAGATTTAGTACGCGCATGAGGTCTTTACCACGCTCTTCCTGCGTAAATATCATCTCCGCCTGTAGCAAACGCGCCTTGGCAGCATCGAACTGCCCCATGTCCAGTTCGATTTCACCGATATTGGTCAGAGTTCGTGCCACGGATATCGGATTTTCGTATTGCTCTTTATAGACCAGAGCTTCAATAAAGTACTGCATCGCCAGGTCTAACTTGCCTAACAGTCGGTAACTGACACCGATATTATTAAGTGTTGAGCCCAGGCGCTTCAGGTTGCCACGCTTTTCATCATTGATCCGTAACCGCTTGAAAATATCCAACGCCAGCACAGGGTTATCGTGGTAGAGGTAGATAGACGCGATACCGTAATCAGAACGGTGCAACAACTCATCATCAGCCAGCGCCAGCGCGAGTTCGCGGCTATCTTGGTAATTAACGATGGCGGCATCGGGCGCACCGAGCGCCATATTAGCCCGTCCCATCAGATAGCTGATACGCGCTTTTCTATCGGTGCTATCGACTCGCACTATGGCAAGGCTTAACTGCGACAATGACTCAGCGGGGGCATCTTCGACCTGTTGAATAGCACGGCTAAAATTGGGCTCTTGGTGTAACCCCACCAGATCCACAGCGCCGACATTGCTCGGTAATAAGACGGCAGCCAGTAACCAGTAAAAACAAACCGGTTTGCTAAAACAAAGATAACAAGAGGAGAAGAGTTGCTTTGCCACGACATATCCCACAGAAATTAGTCGGCCTCAGTCTATTGCAACCAACTCCAATGACAAGCGCGACAGTGCATTATCGCGGGGCACTCAACACATTTTTCACGGCGTCTTCATGACTTGCTTTACCACCAAATAAACGCACACCCCAATACACCCACCACGCCCGAGGCGATGACATGCCATCCTCTTTACATTGGCGCTGCAGCAGTCGGTCTGCGATATCGCGATACTCACCTCTATCCAAGTGGCCATTTCTCATTAACTGATATAACGCATCGTGCACCAATGAGCCACGCATGAAGTTGGCCGTATCCAGCGTCGGACCAGATGGGCCGTCCCAAGCATAGCCAGCTTTAATACTGAGCACGCCAAACGTCGACAGCGTTAGAAAAAGCCCATCGTCAATCGCCTCTGCAGGTGACAAAGGTAGCTTCACTTCAAAGATTTCTACCAGTTGGTACTTGTAGCCTTTCTTGTATTTGATCGGCAGCACAGTCATCCCTCCCCTGTACCATGACTGAGGTTCAGCCACGAAGATGCAGTAAGCATAGTCAAATTAGTAGCGGCAAGCGGCAGAAGGTAAAGCAATTGTTGGATGAGAAAGGAGGAGACGCACCACCAGTAGGCCGCCAATAGGCAGAGTAACGAAGCGGGGTTAACGGCACTGCGACAAGCCGTTAACCCCCTATTGCCAGATCCAGGGAGGGTCTGTTAGCAAGACTTATCGTTTGGGTCTTTCAACGCTCGGCTGATAAACAGCCAAACGTAATAACCCATAATAACCACAGTAGATAACACTACCGCCATTGACATGAGGCCAATCGCATCACCAAACAGCAGATCCATCCAGAGTTCCATGTTCGTTCTCGGTTGCGAATGATGCTGCCATCGTAGCGATTTCGTTCGCCATAAAACTGACCCAAATCAAGCCAAATTGAGACTGCTGCACCGCCTGATTAAAGTGTGAAGCAAGCAACAATTCATGCCATCAATCCTTCTCTGCTAGTAGCTGCTCGATCCCTTGGATAAGTCGCTGTTCAAACAGCTGTAACTCCTCAACAGTAAAGTTCAGTGCGGCCATAACTCGTAATAGGTTGTGCCGCAAGCCATTCACCAATAGTCCTAATTCAAAACAGGCGGCTTCTAATTGAAACGCGTCTACAGTGGAGGAGCCATGGGTATTCAGCGCCAGCAATAACCCTTGCCCCCGCACTTCGCCTAAGCCAAAACGCTGCGACACCTGTTCCAGAACACGGCGTAGCGCGGCACCGTTGGCTTGCGCCTGAGCGAGAAACGTAGGATTCGCGACTATATCTAAAACCGCATTCGCCGCAGCGGCTGAAAGCGGATTACCACCAAACGTACTGCCTTGATCGCCCGGCTCGAAGCAGCAACAATGGTTTTTTGCCAACATAGCAGCGATAGCGATGCCGCCACCAAGCCCTTTCCCCAAGGTGATCACGTCCGGCGTCACCCCAAAAAGTTGATAAGCAAACAACTCACCAGTACGGCCAATCCCAGTTTGCACTTCATCGAATACCAGCAGTAGCTGATGCTCATCCGCCAACGCTCTTAAGCCCTGTAAAAAACATTCAGTAGCGGCAACAACCCCGCCTTCTCCCTGAATAGGCTCCAACATGATCGCCACGGTGTCTTTGCTGATCGCGGCCTCTACGGCTGCCAAATCATTAAACGGCACCCGATCAAACCCTGGCACTTTGGGTTCGTAAAGCGCATCAAAAGCGGGTTTGCCACAGGCTGACATGGTGGCCAGAGTTCGGCCGTGAAAGCCGTTTTCAAAGGTGATGATTCGAAATGCACCGCCCTTATTCTGCGCCCCCCATTTACGCGTTAACTTAATCGCAGCTTCATTTGCTTCAGCGCCGGAGTTGACTAAATTAACCTGATCGAAACCACTGCACGCGCGTAAACGATCCGCCAATGCCAACGTTGTTTCGCTATGATAAGCCGGGCTCGGTGTCATCAAACGCGACGCTTGCGACGAAATAGCCTCCACCAACACTGAAGGGCTATGGCCTAAACAGTTCACCGCCCACCCTTGGATAAAATCTAAATAACGTCGCCCTTCGCTGTCTTGCAACCAACTTCCCTTGCCGGAAACAAACTTAACTGGCGGTCTTTCGTTTAGGTTCATCAAAGGTGTCACAAGCGACATAAGCTTTACTCCAGGCATAAAAAAACCGCGGTACAAAAAATGTAACCGCGGTGTCCAGTTCGAAAAAACTAAGTAGAACTAAGTGCCGAACAACGCGGTAATGGCGTTGCTACGTCGGCGGGTCTCAGAAGAAATAGTGACTATTAATGCTGTCATAATGCATAATTATTAACACAGGAGTTTAATCGGTGCAAACTTATTGATTAACCATGTGATAAGAACGAACCACTTTTGACTTCGACTTAAGGCTATTACAGTGATTACAAAAGTAATCAACTGCACCACACGCCTTTAATGTTTCCACCTGCTCACCACACACATCACAACAAACCTTCTCGACATAGTCGGCCTGGCATGCAGGGCAATGCAGTTGCTTGTTTTCGGCCTGCAATAGACCGTGACATTCGGGACAATGGGGATGGGTATAAGACATGGGTTTACCTCGGCTAACATAGATCCAATCAGTTAAGCCAAGTGTAACAAGAGCCACAACAGTGGCTCTTGTTTTAACGCTATTTTTTCTTGTGAAACTTCATCATCCGGCGGCGTTTATGTTGCTGAGACTTACTCAGCTCCTGACGGCGGCCGGCAAATGGGTTGTCACCTTCTCGATACTCAATACGGATCGGCGTGCCCATGATCTTCAATGAACGACGATAGTAATTCATCAGATAACGGCGGTAGGACTCAGGTAGACCACTCAACTGATTACCATGGATCACGATAATCGGCGGGTTATAACCACCGGCATGGGCGTAGCGCAACTTGATACGACGCCCCTGGATCATCGGTGGGTTGTGATCCTCAACCGCGCCTTTAAGAATGCGCGTCAACATCGAGGTATTGATCCGCTTCGTCGCTGAGCTATAGGCTTCTTCTACTGACTCAAACAGGTGGCCAACACCCGTGCCGTGTAACGCAGAGATAAAGTGTAAACGGGCAAAATCGATAAAGCCTAAGCGACGATCCAGCTCACGCTTGAGATCATCCTTAACCACTTGATCCAAGCCATCCCACTTATTGACTGCAATAACCAATGAGCGTCCGGCATTCAAAGCAAAGCCAAGTAAGCTCAGATCCTGATCGGATATGCCAGAGCGGGCATCCAACACCAATAGCACCACATTGGCATCTTCAATCGCCTGCAAGGTTTTAATCACTGAAAACTTCTCAACCGTTTCAGATACCTTGCCACGGCGGCGAACACCAGCCGTATCAATCAGGACATAATCCTGCTCTTCGCGTTGCATCGGGATATAGATAGAATCACGAGTGGTACCGGGCATATCGTAAACAACCACCCGCTCCTCACCAAGAATACGGTTAGTGAGTGTTGATTTACCCACGTTAGGACGGCCGATGATAGCCAGTTTGATCGGCATATCTTCAAACGGCTGACGATCCGCATCCGGCTCTTCCTCCGCTTCGTCATCCTCAACCTCATCCGGCCAAGGCTCCTCTTCCGGTTCCTCTTCTTCAATCAATTCAGCAAGGAACGGAGCCATTGAGGTTTCCAGCAGTTGATTGACACCGCGGCCATGGGCTGCAGCAATACCATGCACATCACCCAAGGCAAGGCTATAGAAATCGGCTGTCACGACGTCAGCATCAACACCGTCGATCTTGTTTGCTACCAGAAAAACTGGCTTTTCTAATCGGCGCAGGTGACCGGCAATGGCTTCGTCGGCGCTAGTCACGCCAGCACGAGCATCAACCAAGAACAGGACGGCATCGGCTTCTTCAATCGCTTGCAAAGACTGACCAGCCATTTCAGCATCGATCCCCTCTTCTCCGCCATGAATACCGCCGGTATCAATCACCAAATACTCCATTTCGCGGTAGCTCGCCTGACCGTATTTACGATCGCGAGTCAAACCAGGGAAATCAGCAACTAAGGCATCACGGGTGCGCGTGAGTCGATTAAACAGTGTCGATTTACCCACATTTGGGCGGCCAACCAAAGCCAACACAGGAGTCATTTAAAACCTCATTTAAATAGCAAAAAACCCCGGCATCGCCGGGGTCTGGAGCGCGAGTACACACCCAGTTTAGGGCATTTTTACCGCACTCACCGTACCGTCTCGCGACTGCACATAAAGCGTATCACCATCGACCACCGCAGAGGAGTAGAGCCCATCGTCTCCAACTTCAATGCGCGACACTAACGCGCCGCTTTTTGGGTCAAGCCAGTGCAGATAACTTTCAAAATCACCGACAACCACATAATCACCAAAAGGAACCGGTTCAGTCACTCCACGGTTCTCTAAATCGCGATTACTCCACAACTCCAATCCCGTACGGCGATCAATCGCATAAATATGACCTTGGAAGTCACTTAGATAAAGATTAAAGCCATCAATACTAAAGCCACGATAAGAAGAATACTCTCGTTGCCATAAGGCGCGGCCACTGCGTATATCCAACGCTTGCAGGTAGCCGTTATAGGCAACGGCATAAATCGTTCCCGCTAAAATCACAGGATCAGCATCAACGTCGACAATACGATCGAGATCGCTACCACTTTTCGGCGGCGCAGCCTCTTGCTCCCAATACTCAATACCGTTGGTGATAGATAACGCAGCCACTTTCCCGTTGGCCTTACCGAGAATAATACCGCCCTGGGCAGCCGCAACAGAGCTAACACCGCGTAAGGTAAGTGAAGGTAGCTCCTGCTGATAGCTCCAAAGCTGCTTGCCACTGACAGAATCCAGACCAAACAACTTACCACTGCCGGTATTAACCACCACAACACTCTGATCGACTGTCGGCGGAGCCAATACTTCAGCATCAACCTCTACGTCCCAAAGCACCTCACCGGTCTCCGCATCAAGGGAGATCACTCGACCTTTCTCAGTACCGAAAAACAGCTGTTTATAACGAACTGTCAGGCCACCTGAAATCATCGCATTGATGCGTTCATCGAACAGCCACCCTGGCTTGCGTTTGGTAACATCCTGCTGCCAAACCTCATAACCAGATTCTAAGTCAATCGCTACCACGTCACCAAAGCGACTAGCGGCAAATAGCTTACCGTAGGCAACCGCAGGACGCAGTCGTGAATAGTATTCACCGACCCCATCGCCCACTTGGTAATCCCAGATGACATCCGCTTCAAACTGCATCTCAATATCTGGCAGTTCTGCGATCTTAATTTCATCATCATCGCCAAAAAGTGAGCAACCAGAGACGGCTACCAAACTGACAGCAAACAACAGCGCTTTGCTCAAGTGACGCATCCAGCCCCCTACTGTGCAGCTTCAATCACTGACAGCTGGTTAATCTTAGTTTGTAAAACAGCGTTATTTTCCAAACCACCATTATCGATGGCGGCCTGATAAGCAATGCGCGCCTTTTCTGTAACGTTCTGTGCAACGTAGATATCGCCTTTCAGCTCTTCAACAGTGGCAGTGAACGCAACATCCAAAGTGGTCGCAGTCAAAGTAGCCAAAGCTTCGTCGTACTTAGCTTGGGTAACTTGTAGGCGAGCCAGACGCAAAACGGCAACGGGGAGTAATGGATTGTTCGCAGCCGCAGCAGAGATCACATAACTCAGTTGCGCCTCAGCCTCAGCAAACTTATCGCCATCAACTGCCAGCTTGGCAAGCTGCAATGCGGCCATGAAGCTGTAGTTGCTACCCTTATTACTGTCGATATAAGCCTGTAGCTCAGCAGCGGCGCCGTAGCCTTTGGCATCAATACTGGTCTGGAGCGCTTGATAACTGCTGGACGCAGCTTCTTTGTTAGAAAGCTCGTTGTCTTGATAGAAGCGCCAACCGAACACGACTGCTAAGCCGACAATGATACCAACAATGACAAAGTTGCCATTTTCCTGCCACCATCTTTTGATCGCCTCGACCTGCTGCTCTTCGGTGTCGTACATTTCCACTGCTATACCCTTCCTTAATTCAAATCGTTCAACAGGTTAACCACCTGTGACAGAGCCACGGTTTGCTGCGGCACATCCTGACGCAGCCACTTTACCGTGATTGTTTGGTTTTCTAATTCATCTTGCCCCAAGATCAGTGCCACCTGGGCCCCAACCTTATCAGCACGCTTTAACTGCTTTTGAAACTTACCGCCACCGCAATGCATCATCAGACGCAGATCCGGTAACTGCTGGCGTAGACGTTGAGCAACCTGGACGCCCGCTTTTGCTGCGTCATCGTTGGCTAATACCATGTAGGCATCAACCGCCGGACGAAGACCTTCGAGCTTGCCTAGCGACTGCAACATGAGCACCAAACGCTCGATACCCATGGCGAAGCCAACTGCCGGTGTTGCTTTACCACCCAGTTGTTCAACGAGGCCATCGTAACGACCACCGGCAAGCACAGTACCTTGCGCTCCCAGACTATCGGTGACCCACTCAAAAACAGTGCGGTTATAGTAATCTAAGCCACGCACGAGTCGATCATTGAGTTGATAGCGGATCCCGATAGCGTCGAGTAGCTCACACAGTTTACTCAAATGCTGCTTCGATTCTTCATCGAGATAGTCATGTAATCTTGGAGCATCGGCTAAAACAGCTTGCACCTCAGGATTTTTGGAATCGAGTACGCGTAGCGGATTACTGTGCATCCGGCGACGGCTATCTTCATCTAACGCAGTTTCATGGGCCACGAGAAACTCGGTCAACGCGGAACGGTAATCTGCCCGGGCTTCATTCGAACCTAAAGAGTTGAGTTGTAATTCAACCTGGTCTTCGATACCAAAGACACGCCAAAGTTCAGCCGATAAAGCGATCACCTCGGCATCAATATCGGCGTCTGAAATGCCGAACGCTTCAATACCAAACTGATGAAACTGACGATAACGACCCTTTTGCGGCCGCTCATGACGATACATTGGCCCCATATACCAGAGGCGTTGCTCTTGGTTATATAACAGGCCGGCTTGATTACCCGCACGCACACAGACGGCCGTCCCTTCCGGGCGGAGGGTTAAACTATCGCCATTTCTATCGTCAAAGGTATACATCTCTTTTTCAACGATATCAGTAACTTCACCTATACCCCGTTTAAACAGGTCGGTGCTTTCAACGATAGGAAAACGAATTTCGCTGTACCCAAAACTAGCGACAACCTGACGGATTTTCGCTTCAACCTGTTGCCAGGCGGGGGTATCTGCAGGGAGGCAGTCGTTCATGCCCCGAATCGCTTGGATCTGCTTAGCCACGAAGGGGTTCCCTACTCCAGAATACAATTAAGAGGGCGCATTATAGGGAGTTTGCAAGGAAACGTAAAACGGCCTGAGAGGTGATCAGGCCGTTGTTTACTCTCGATTCAGCGGAATCAGTCGATAGAACGGATTTCAATTTGATTTTCAGGGTCAGCTTTCGCCACTTTCGCCCTGATTTTGGCTTCCAATTGATCAATCAGGTTGGTGTTGTCAAAGCGTTCTTTCTGACGCACCCCATCCTCATAGAAACCACTCATACGATTGGCGCCGGTCACTCCCATATCAGACACCAAGGCCTCTCCGGGACCATTCACCACGCAACCAATAATCGACACATCGAGCGGGGTCACAATATCTTCCAACCGCTCTTCCAACGCATTGACGGTACCAATCACATCAAACTCTTGCCGTGAACAGGTAGGACAGGCAATAAAATTAATACCACGAGAGCGTAAACGCAGCGACTTGAGAATATCAAAACCAACTTTAATCTCTTCCACCGGATCTGCCGCTAGCGACACCCGCAGCGTATCACCAATTCCCTCAGCTAACAGCATGCCTAAGCCAACCGCGGATTTAACGCTACCAGCACGTGCCCCGCCCGCTTCGGTAATACCAAGATGAAGTGGCTGCTCAATCTGCTTTGCCAACAGACGGTATGCGCCCACAGCCAAAAACACATCGGACGCCTTTACGCTCACTTTGAACTGATCAAAGTTTAAGCGATCGAGAATATCAACGTGGCGCATGGCTGACTCAAGCAAGGCTTCAGGCGTTGGCTCGCCGTATTTCTCCTGAATATCGCGCTCCAAAGAGCCACCATTTACGCCGATACGAATGGGAATATTGTTGTAGCTTGCGGCATCAACCACAGCACGAATACGATCTTCCTTACCGATATTCCCAGGGTTAATCCGTAGGCAATCGACGCCATATTCGGCCACTTTCAGGGCAATACGATAATCAAAATGGATATCCGCAACCAGAGGCAAACTGACCCGCTGGCGAATCAGCTTAAAAGCTTCAGCAGTATCCATCGTCGGCACAGAAACGCGCACAATATCAGCACCTGCGTTCTGCAAACGTTCGATCTGCGCCACCGTGGCCTCAACATCCAAGGTGTCAGTATTTGTCATCGACTGCACAGCGATAGGCGCGCCATCACCGATAGGCACATTACCTACCATGATCCGCTTCGACGGGCGGCGGCTAATAGGCGATTCGCTAAACATAGAATTTACTCTTGAGAAGGGATGGTAAAGCGGGCTCTTTGCCCCGGCTTAAATTTTGGCTTGGTGAATGGTTGGCCACCAAAGTCGATATCTACAACCTCAGGCGCACCTAACACAACTTGATAAGGAGGTCGGCCATCCAAGGTCATTTCATAATCTTTACGTTTGATGCCAAACGCTAAGCGCTCTCCAGTAGCATCTTCGATACTGACCCAGCAATCATCTCTGAAGATCAACGTCAGTGCGGTGCCAACGGCACTCACTTCTAAATCGGGTTCAACCACAGGCTCATCAGCCGGCATTGGATCGTCAACCACCGCCGGAGAGGCTTCCACTGGCGCAGTATCAATTGCTGGCGGCGCGAGCTCACGCACGGGTTCGCTAACTTCCACAGATACTACTGGCTCGTCAGCAACTATTTCGCCGCTGTCATCCGCAGTTTGTTCCAGTGCCGTTGCAATGGGATCCGTCTGTGTCTCATTCTCCTGCACATACCAGATCACACTTAACACCAATAAGGCAACGCCAATACCGTAGGTCAGCATCATCAAACGGTTATCACTGGCTTCACGCTTGGTGCGACGGCTAAAGCTTTGCATCTCCGCATACTGGATCTGTGCAGCACCTAGATGCTCATAGCTAGCCATAATGAGTTCATCTGAAACGCCAAGTAACTTGGCATAGGTACGCAGGTAACCACGAATAAAGGTGGTGCCAATGCTATCGTCGTAACTATCGGCCTCTAATGCGGTCACCACTGCGGCGCGCAGGTTTAGGCGATTAGCGACTTCCTGAGTAGTCCACCCCATTTTTTCACGGGCTTCGCGCAGCAATTGTCCCGGGCTGACTACTTCAATGTCATCGACCAGCTCGTCTGTCATCGGTACTCTCTCAACACGTACTTTTTCGCTTGCTCAGTAGCAGGAAATTTAGCGGTTAGGATACCGCCATATTTTTTCTCCGCAACCACATCACCCTTAGCATGGGACAACAGCACCCCCAAATAGGCACTTCGGGCACTGTAGCTATAGCGGTTAATATACTTATCTAACAGCAGCTCACTCGATTTGAGATCATTCTCCGCATAACGAAGCTCTGCCAGACCGAGCAACGATTTAGGTCGGTTAGGGTTGTGAGTAAGGGCTTTCTCGAAATATTCCGCAGCTAGCGCATCATTCTTATTCTGACGCGCGCACAGAGCAGCATTTTCATAGCTGTCAGCCACTTTAAAATAGCTTGGTGAGGCAACCGCCTCCATGAACTGTTCGTTAGCTTCATCGAAACGCTTCAAATCACACAAAAACACACCGTAGGTGTTTCTTACATCACCGTCACCTGGCGCGATACGAATAGAGCGTTGGTAATACTCCTCTGCACGGTCAGTCTCTTTAACTACCTGGTAGTAGTACGCCATAGCGTAATTGGCCTCGACATTATTAGGAGAGTGTTCCAATGCCTTGACCAGATTAAACTTAGCTTGGGAATAGTCACCATCTTTCATATATCGCAAACCCAACGCTACGCGTGCTTGAGAAGCGGATACATTATTAACATCAGAAGGTTCGGTAGGATTATCCCGATCTGGGTAGACAGTTTCGGTCACGCAACCCGTTAGGGCTGCGAGACTGATAAGCAAAGCGATAACACGAAATAGCATAATTGTATCGATATAGGGTGACTGAAGGAGGCTAAGCCATTGTTACTGAAATTGATTCACCTTGCATCCGCTTTTTAAGGGTTCGCTTCGTGCGGTCGATCACATCTCCCGCTAATTGCCCGCAAGCTGCATCAATATCATCGCCACGAGTTTTCCGCACAATCACGGTAAACCCCTTTTCCATCAACACCTTAGAAAAACGATCAATCCTAGAGTTGCTGGAACGTCCGTAAGGAGCACCTGGGAACGGATTCCATGGGATCAGATTAATTTTACTTGGTGTGTCTTTAAGACACTCCGCCAACTCATGCGCCTGATCGGTGCTGTCATTGACATGATCCAGCATCACATACTCAACCGTCACCTTGCCGCGGTTAGCATTACAACTGTTGACGTAGTTACGTACCGATTGCAAAAAGGTCTCGATATTATATTTTTTGTTAATCGGTACCAGCTCATTACGCAACTCATCCGTTGGCGCATGCAGTGAAATAGCCAGTGCTACGTCAATCTTCTCAGCCAATTGATCCAATGCAGGTACCACACCCGAGGTACTTAACGTCACACGGCGTTTGGAGATACCAAAACCAAAATCTTCCATCATTAGCTTCATGGCGGGTACCACGTTGTTAACGTTGAGTAGTGGCTCACCCATTCCCATCATCACGACATTGGTAATAGCACGGTTACCACCAGAGCCCATAAAACCAATCACCTGGGTTGCGCGCCACACCTGGCCAATGATTTCCGACACTTTTAGGTTACGGTTAAAACCTTGTTGAGCCGTTGAACAAAACGTACATTCAAGGGCACAACCAACTTGTGAAGAGACACATAAGGTTGCGCGATCTTCTTCAGGAATATAAACCGCTTCCACTTCCTGCCCACCGCTGACCGTCATCGCCCATTTGATGGTGCCATCACTACTGCGTTGCTCTTGGCTGATGACAGGTGCCCGCACTTCTGCGCGCTCAGTCAGTTTTTGGCGCAATACCTTATTGAGGTTGGTCATTTGCGAAAAATCTTCCATGCCATAGTGATAAATCCACTTCATCACCTGATCGGCACGAAACGGCTTCTCACCCAATTCGGCGAAAAACTCACGCAGTGCATCTCGGTCCAGATCCAGTAGGTTTATCTTGTTAGCTTGGTTGCTCATGCTTTGCCTCAATAGATACGTAGGTTGAACAGCTCACGCCCTACGCATTAACTCAAAAAACTTATCGCCGTCGGTGCTCAGCACTGATGACATCTAACGCGGCCGCGCATTGTACGTTTTTTAGCCGCTTTTTACTACTAACAAATGAAAAGGGGGCCTAAGCCCCCTTTTGCCAGCCCTCGTTATCCATTAACGAGTGCGTGGGCAGATTTCGTCATCACTGAAGAAATAGGCAATTTCTCTCGCCGCTGATTCTGGAGCATCAGAGCCGTGAACTGCATTCTCTCTCATCTCAGTCGCATAGTCCGCGCGCAGAGTGCCGGCCAATGCATCCGCAGGATTAGTTGCGCCCATGATCTCACGGTTACGAGATACCGCGTCTTCACCTTCAAGTACCTGCACCATCAACGGACCAGAGGTCATAAACTCAACCAATGGAGCGAAAAAAGGACGCCCTTTATGTTCAGCGTAAAAGCCTTCGGCCTGCTCTTTGCTCAGGTGAAGCATCTTTGATGCAATAATTTTTAAACCCGCGGTCTCAAAACGATGATAGATAGCACCGATATTGTTATCTGCGACTGCGTTCGGTTTGACGATAGAAAAAGTGCGCTGTAATGCCATGTTAGCTTTCCCAAAGTTATAGTGGTCCAGTCAGTGGGCTCTTTTTTTTGACGCGCGGATTATATGTGAGAGAGCACTGCTCGACAATGGAACGAAAGCGGATCATGGTGCGCTATTTCACATCATGAAATCAAGTTAACTAGTCCGCTTCTTCAATCCATGCCATCTGGATCGCTTCAAGCACTCGCTCGCCGCAATGCCCAGGCTCATCATCAAATTCATCCAACGCAATGACCCACTCTCTCAGCTCGGTAAATCTGACTTGCGTTGGATCCACATCTGGATGCAATTCAACCAACTCAATGGCGATATCCAGACTGTCAGTCCACTTTAATCCCATCTTCGCAACCTTGGCTAACTAGCGCAAATATAAACGACTAAATTAATGGCGTTCAGACACCATATTTACCGTGTACTTAGGTATTTCAACCACCAAGTCTTCATCTTCCATCACTACCTGACAGCTTAAACGAGACTCAGGCTCCAACCCCCACGCTTTGTCTAACAAGTCATCTTCCAGCTCGTCGCTTGGCTCGAGAGAGTCAAACCCCTCGCGCACAATGACGTGGCAAGTCGTGCAGGCACAAGATTTTTCGCAGGCGTGCTCAATGTCGATACCATTCTGTAACGCAGCATCCAGTACGGTTACGCCCTCTTCTGCTTCCACTTCCATCCCCTCCGGACATAACTCTTCATGGGGGAGAAAAATAATCTTCGGCATCTCTTTAAACCTTATCTACTGAATCAATTGCTTTACCAGTCAGCGCCTTACGGATCGATTGGTCCATTCTGCGGGAAGCAAAATCTTGACTCAGACTATCCATTTTCTCAATAGCCCGTTTTATTGCTTCAGGACAACTCCCTTCAGCGCTAAGGGACAGTTCATTTAGCCCTTCAATGATCAACTGTTTTTGGCCTTCAGCAAGTAGCGCATCGCCGTCAGCTAGTAGTGCAGCATGCAAAGACTCAGCCACACGCTTGGCTTCGACACGTTGCTCCGCCAGCATACGCGCCTGCATATCTTCCTCTGCATGCTCCATAGACGATTTGATCATCGTGGCGATCTCATTATCACTCAGCCCATAAGAGGGTTTTATCTGAATGGAAGCTTTCTTGCCCGTAGACTTTTCCATCGCTGTCACGGATAACAAACCATCGGCATCCACTTGGAAAGTAATGCGAATATGTGCGGCGCCAGCGGCCATCGGCGGTAAGTCACGTAATTCAAAGCGCGCTAATGAACGGCAATCACTCACCAGTTCACGTTCGCCCTGCACTACGTGAATAGCCATGGCGGTTTGGCCATCTTTAAACGTAGTAAACTCTTGCGCGCGAGCAACAGGGATGGTGGTATTTCTGGGGATCACTTTCTCCACCAGTCCGCCCATAGTCTCGAGTCCAAGAGACAGTGGTGTAACGTCCAGCAGTAACATATCAGAATCAGGTTTGTTGCCTGCAAGGATATCAGCTTGTATCGCTGCACCTACCGCCACTACTTTATCTGGATCAATGGAAGTGAGCGGTTGGCGACCAAAGAAATCACCCACCTGCTGACGAACCAGAGGCACGCGGGTGGAACCGCCCACCATCACCACTTCAATAACCTCATCAGTGGTCACTTGCGCATCGCGCATTGCCCGGCGGCTGACCTGAATGGTTCGTTTTACCAGTGGTGCGATTAGCGCCTCAAACTCGGTACGGGTGATCTCACCTTGCCACTGCTTATCGCCATCAAGTGACAGCGTAACAGAAGCGTTCTCTGCATGACTTAACTGCTCTTTACAGTCGCGACACACATGCATCAGTTCGCGCTTTAAGCGCGCCGAAGTTTGATCATCTGTTATCCCAGCCAGCCGGCTAATATGCTCAGCTAACAGATGATCGAGATCGTCGCCTCCCAATTGCGAGTCGCCGGCGGTGGCGAGCACCTCGAAAACGCCTCGGCTTAGACGAAGGATGGAAATATCGAAAGTGCCGCCACCAAGATCATATACGGCAATAATGCCCTCTTGGCCCACATCTAATCCATAAGCAATACTGGCAGCGGTTGGCTCATTGAGTAAACGAAGCACTTTTAGCCCGGCCAACTCGGCCGCATCTTTGGTGCCCTGACGTTGCGCATCATCAAAATAGGCTGGCACGGTGATCACTGCGCCTTCGAGCTCGCCGCCTAGCGCATCAACTGCACGTAACTTAAGACGCTTGAGAATTTCAGCCGACACTTCAACAGGGTTCACCATGCCTTGTGTCGTTTCAATGCTGACTAAGCCATTTTCGGTCTTGCCGAACTGGTAGGGAGAATGCGGATAATGGGCAAGCACTTCGTCCAATGTACGCCCAAGAAAGCGTTTTACAGAAACGATGGTGTTTTCCGGATCAGCACTGGCGTTCCGATACGCATCTGCACCGACATTAATACTATCGGCCATGTAATGAACAACCGAAGGCAACATGGCTTGGCCTAGTTCATCTAGCAGAGGCTCTGCCAGACCACTGCGCACTGTCGCAACCAAAGAGTTTGTGGTACCAAGATCGATACCAACGGCCAACTTTTTCTGATGAGGTTCAGGGCTTAAGCCTGGTTCAGCTATCTGCAGTAGTGCCATGGATCCAATTTACTTATGATGAGTTAAAAATCAATCAGAGCGTCTTCCAGCTCAGCGAGTTCATCGTTCAATTTGTAGAAGAATTTTAGCCGTCTGACTTCATCAGCGACATCGGCATAGTCCCCTTTAGCTGGGGCATCAAGCGCCTCACCGATACGCGCAAGGTAACGCGTTATCTCTGCATCGACGTCTGACTGCATTGCCAGCAAACTGTCCATATCCTGGTTCGCTTTGATATCGTCAAGCTGCTCTCTAAACTCCATCTGCTGCATTAAAAATGCAGTATCAGAAAAGCTCTTTTGCTCTGACTTTAGGTCATGACCAGCCGTTGAGAGCATATAAACAGCCCGAGACAACGGGTGCTTCAGGGTTTGATAGGCGTCATTGATATGGGCTGAGCGCTGCAGAGCGATCCGTTTATCCTGCTCACTGGCCGCGCCAAAACGATCAGGATGTACGGCACTCTGAAGCTTACGAAACGTCTCCGACAGTTGCGCGGATTTGACGTCAAAGCGGTGCGGCAGATCAAATAGCTCGAAATAATCCATGATGATTAAACGGTAAAGCTCTCACCACAGCCACACTCATCCTTCACGTTAGGGTTGGTAAATTCAAACCCTTCGTTCAGCCCCTCTTTGACAAAATCTAGCTGGGTACCATCAAGATACAGCAAACTCTTTTTATCAACGATGATGGTCACCCCCTGCTCCTCAAAGGTCTCGTCACCTTCCTGAAGTTCATCAACGAACTCCAGAACATAAGCGAGACCGGAGCATCCGGTGGTTTTCACACCCAAGCGCAAGCCCAGGCCTTTACCACGATTTTTTAAAAACGTGGTGACGCGCTCTGCGGCCGCATCGGTCATGGTTATTGCCATAGCGTTAAATACCTCTTGCTACTTAGGCGCTGTGCTTCTGTTTGTAATCATCAATCGCGGCTTTAATCGCATCTTCAGCCAAAATTGAACAGTGGATCTTCACTGGTGGTAAGGCCAACTCTTCAGCGATGGTGGTATTTTTAATCTCACCGGCTTCATCAAGGGTTTTACCTTTCACCCACTCTGTTACCAGAGAGCTTGACGCAATTGCGCTGCCACAACCATAAGTCTTGAACTTGGCATCTTCGATAACGCCCTGTTCAGAGATCTTAAGTTGCAACTTCATTACGTCACCACAAGCGGGGGCGCCAACCATACCGGTAGCAACATTTGGATCATTCTTATCGAATGAACCGACGTTACGCGGGTTTTCATAATGATCGATTACTTTATCACTGTAAGCCATTGTAATAACTCCTTTGCCCTAAGGACATAAACCTTTAGTGGTGTGCCCACTCAACTTTTTCCAGATCGACACCGTCTTTAAACATCTCCCAAAGCGGAGACATCTCACGGAGACGACCGATGGCGTCGTGGATCACCTTCAGTGCGTAGTCAACCTCTTCCTCGGTAGAGAAGCGGCCAAGACTGAAACGGATTGAGCTATGCGCTAATTCGTCATTGAGCCCCAACGCACGGAGTACGTATGATGGTTCGAGGCTGGCAGAGGTACAGGCTGATCCAGAAGACACGGCAAGATCTTTCAGTGCCATGATCAGTGACTCGCCTTCGACGAAATTAAAACTAATATTCAAATTACCGGCAACGCGATGCTCCAAGTCACCGTTAAGATAGACCTCATCAATATCTTGAACACCATTCCATAAGCGTTCACGCAAACCCATCAAGCGCTCGTTTTCCGCCACCATCTCTTCTTTAGCAATACGGAACGCTTCGCCCATACCAACAATCTGATGCACAGGTAATGTACCTGAACGCATACCGCGCTCATGGCCACCACCATGGATCTGGGATTCGATACGGATACGTGGTTTACGACGCACATACAATGCGCCAATCCCTTTAGGACCGTAGGTTTTATGGGCAGAAAATGACATCAAGTCCACTTTCAGGTTTTGCAAATCAATCTTGACTTTACCTGTGCTTTGGGCGGCATCAACGTGGAAAATAATCTTACGTTCGCGACACATCTCACCGATAGTCGCAATATCCTGGATCACGCCAATTTCGTTATTAACGTGCATCACGGATACCAGCACCGTGTCATCGCGCATTGCGGATGCCAACTTATTCAAGTCAACCAAACCGTTGCTTTCGACATCAAGGTAAGTCACTTCGAAACCTTCTCGCTCCAACTGGCGACAAGTATCAAGCACAGCTTTATGCTCGGTCTTCAGGGTAATGATGTGCTTACCCTTCTTGCTATAGAAGTGAGCAGCGCCTTTAATCCCTAGATTATTTGACTCTGTCGCACCCGAGGTAAAAACAATTTCTCGGGGATCGGCATTCACTAGCTCTGCTATCTGGTTGCGAGCAATATCAACCAACTCTTCTGCCTGCCAACCAAAACGGTGTGAGCGTGAGGCAGGGTTCCCGAAACACCCATCCAAGGTCAGACACTCAGCCATTTTTGTTGCAACACGAGGATCCACCGGCGTAGTGGCTGAATAATCCAGATAAATAGGAAGCTTCATTATTGTCTCCAGTGACAACCGCCCTATGCTAGGCAGCTAAAATTCAAACTTGGCAATTAACACTAATCTTGCGACCCTTCAGCGTCGGAGAAAGGCCATTCTCCTGCCGACGTGCCACATCTTTAATTTCATTTTGAGCAACCAGCTCTCCCAATGTGATGCCATTGAGGAAGCCACTGATACGGTCACTCAATTCACACCAAAGGGAGTGTGTCAGGCACTGATTTCCTTCCTGACAATCGCCCTTACCCTGGCAGCGAGTGGCATCCACTGATTCATCCACAGCACTGATAACCATGCCAACAGCAATAGCATCCGCTTCTTGTCCAAGCAGATAACCGCCTCCAGGACCGCGTACACTGTTAACTAAGCCATGTTTACGTAACTTCGAGAACAGCTGTTCGAGGTAGGATAAAGAGATCCCCTGACGTTCGGAGATATCAGCCAGCGGCACTGGCCCCTGCTGAGTATGCAGCGCCACATCCAACATGGCGGTTACGGCATAGCGTCCTTTCGAAGTTAGTCTCATGATCACATACCAATTGTGTTACTATTTGATTTAGATCATCACATACCCGACTATTAAGGTCAAGTATTTAACCAACCATTTTACTCAGGTATTAAATACTCGGGTCGAATGCATCTCTTTCTTGCTTACGCTCAAGCGCTGCTTTCTGCTCATCTTCGGCAAACGCTTCGATCTCCAATTCAGGCAGATCTTTCACCTTTACCTCACAATTCATTGCCACCAGCGCCTTACTCAATTCGCCCATACGCTTATCCATCAAGTGCATATGGTCAAGCATTTGGCCGATCGCATTGGCGACAGGATCGGGGTTATCTGGAGAGACAGCGTAAGCGTCAAAGCCATACTGCTGCGCCAGCTCACTACGCTTAGCGTGCTTCTCCTTCATCGCTTCTTTGCACTTGGCTGGAACCACTTCGCGACCAGGAATGCCGACCACGGTCGCTTCCGGATTAACCGTTTTCACAACCACGGCGTTAGAGCCGACTCGCGCGCCCGTACACACGGTTATTGGACCAAGTACTTTGGCGCCGGCACCAACCACCACATTATCTTCTAAGGTTGGGTGGCGTTTACCCGCATTCCAGCTGGTTCCCCCAAGAGTCACACCATGATAGAGGGTACAGTCATTGCCAATCTCAGCGGTTTCACCGATCACAATCCCCATGCCATGATCGATAAAAAAGCGTCGACCAATGGTCGCCCCAGGGTGGATCTCAATTCCGGTAATGAAACGGCTAAATGATGAGACAGTGCGTCCTAGCCAAAACAAACGGCGGCTCCAAAACCAATGCCCTAGACGGTGCAACCAGATGGCATGCAGCCCAGGATAGTTGGTCAGTACTTCAAAGGCATTGCGTGCCGCGGGATCCCGTTCAAACACACAATTGATGTCTTCTTTAATCCTTTGAAACATCTGCTTAGCGTCCTCGCAAAGTTACTCTTGATTTATCTCAGGACCGGCACTGGCGCAAATTACTTACGTGCCGCTTTCTGCACGGAAGACAACACGCCCCGAAGCATATTTAACTCCTGCGCTTCTGGTCGCGCACGATTAAACAAGCGACGCAGCTTAGTTAATACGGTACCCGGATGTTGGGGCACAATAAATCCCGTATCTTTCAATGCTTGTTCAAGGTGTTGATAAAAGCCTTCCATCTCGTTCGCTAAAGGATACTCCAGCTCACTCGCCTGCTTTTGCGGCGCCTGGGCCGAAGCCAGCATCGCCATCCTGACTTCATAACATAACACCTGCACTGCCATCGCTAAGTTCAGTGCGCTGTAGTCAGGATTGGCAGGAATATGGACGTGAAAGTTGCACTGCTGCAGCTCTTCATTGGTCAAACCACTGCTTTCACGACCAAATACCAAAGCAACAGGGTGTTTCTGTGATTCGACAAAAACTTTCTCGCCACATTCACGCGGCTCAAGCATTGGCCAACTGTGGGTGCGTGAACGGGCACTGGCACCAATCACCAAACCGCAATCGTTAATCGCTTCATCTAAAGAGCCTACGATTTTGGCAGAATGAACGATGTCGCTCGCGCCGGCAGCCAGCGCGGTTGCTTTGCCATCAGGCTCAGATTCAGGATTCACCAAATAGAGCTCGCTTAAGCCCATGGTTTTCATTGCCCGCGCCGCGGATCCCATGTTTCCTGTATGCGAAGTGCTTATCAGCACGATGCGGATATTGTCCAGCATCTTAGTGTTCTCAAACTAGCGAAAAAAAGGAGCGAAAGTGTACCATAGAGAGAGTAAAATGGCAGGAATCATTGCCTGTTCTGGCCGCTCTGCTATAATCCGCCCGCTTTTCCTTGTTCTTTGACAGAAGTGGTAACCGGCTATGCATCCCATGCTGAACATCGCTGTGCGCGCTGCGCGCAGTGCAGGTAATATTATTTGTCGTGCTTATGAACAGCTCGACTTGGTCGAAGCTGAGCAGAAATCCAGCAATGACTTCGTAACAAACGTCGATCGTGAAGCGGAAGCAGCGATCGTCCATGCCATTCTCAAAGCCTACCCAGATCATCAGATCATCGGCGAAGAGAGCGGCATTCATGGAAGTGCGGACTCCGATTACCAATGGATCATCGATCCTCTCGATGGCACCACCAACTTTTTGCGCGGCGTACCACACTTTTCTGTCTCTATCGCCCTGAAGGTCAAAGGCAGCCTAGATCAAGCGCTGGTCTTTGATCCTATGCGCAATGAACTATTCACCGCCAGCCGTGGTGCGGGTGCCCAGCTTAACGGTTACCGTCTGCGCTGCAGCAATGCCAAAGAGTTAACAGGCACACTATTAGCAACAGGCTTTCCATTTAAGCAGAAGCATTATCTGGAAAATTACCTGAATATTTTCACCACCTTCTTCAACCAAGCCGCCGATATTCGTCGCGCAGGCTCGGCCGCATTGGATCTCGCCTATGTTGCCGCAGGTCGCTACGACGGTTTTTGGGAAATTGGCCTCAAGCCATGGGATACCGCTGCAGGCGAACTGTTAGTGAAAGAAGCGGGCGGACTGGTCTTAGACTTTACTGGTGGCCATAATCATGTCGAAAGTGGCAACGTGGTTGCGGGTAGCCCAAAAGTTGTCAAAGATATGCTGCAGGGAATGCGCCCCC
Organism: Corallincola holothuriorum; assembly: GCF_003336225.1. Lineage (NCBI taxonomy): Bacteria > Pseudomonadati > Pseudomonadota > Gammaproteobacteria > Alteromonadales > Psychromonadaceae > Corallincola > Corallincola holothuriorum. The sequence goes on along the minus strand of NZ_QPID01000008.1, from coordinate 67,362 downwards.
ATTTGACACCCGCACTTAGCCGGTAATTTTTTAGCCTTATTTAGACAAAAGCCCGCTACCAAGCGGGCTTTTTTTGTTTCATCCGCCCACACCCCATTACCAATGGGGTTTCTGCACTCCTGCATAAAGCACACCACTATAGTAACCGTCAACTGAAGGGTAAACTGCGCGTCAATTTCATTTGCCACGGCTGTAGCAACCAATTGACAGATCAGACCACCACATTAACCATAGATATATTGTGGTTTAATGTCTAATCACTTAGTTTTGCTTCATATTATAAAAAAACCTTTTAACTCAATGGATTAATAAGTTTTTCTAAGTGAAATGTTTATTAACAATTAATTTTTCTAATGAATAACCATAAGTTAGAAGAAATAACGAATATAGATTCATAGAATTTTACATTCCGTGTGGAGCTTTAATACCGTTTTAGAGCCAGTATTCACATACGCCTGATCACTAAGCAGGCGTTAGGAGATGAAATAATGAAAAACACAAGGATCCCGCTGGTACTTCTCGCCACAGTTTTTGCAGCATCGGTGGCAAACGCAGAGCCGGCAGTGCAGAGATATGAAGTTGTCCTTCACCAAGAGCAAGTTAGAGATGTGGTCAGAGTGCAGACTGAGCAAACTCTTTTGGAGATGGATTATCAACTGGATAAAGATGTGATCGTACAATCTAAGCGAGCAATTGCAGAGGTCATTGAACAGCAGACCGAGCTTGCTTTAGTAGAGCTGGACGATCAATTGGCACAAGATGTTTTTGTGCAATCCAGTGATGCACTGAGTGATATGTCAGATGACCCTGGTCTACAGCCGTATGCCATCGCAGAAGCCATGGAGCAGCACCCTGAGCGCTTTACTGCATTGCACAGGCCAGCAACAACTGTAGAGTAAGCCAGTAAGTGAGTAAGCAAATTAAAAGGGGGCCTAACGGCCCCCTTTTTTATCGAGATAACATCAGATAAGTAGCTGACAGCTACATCATCATAGGATCCTGATCAGCACCCTCTTTCTCGACTTCAGTTGGCATCAGATCTTCACGACTAATACCTAGGCCCATAGCGATAGTGCTGGCCACGTAAATGGAGCTGTATGTACCCACCAATACACCACACAACAATGCTGTCGCAAAGCCGTGAATCGATGCACCACCGAGGTAGAACAAAGCGATCAACACTAATAGCGTAGTCAACGAGGTGATCACGGTACGTGACATGGTTTGTGTGAGTGAGATATTGATAATCTCCTCCACTTCGCCTTTACGCACCTTGCGGAAGTTTTCACGGATCCGGTCCATCACCACGATAGTATCGTTAAGTGAGTAACCAATCACCGCCAAGATCGCCGCTAATACCGTGGTATCAAACTCCAGCTTAAACAGTGAGAACACGCCTAACGTAATTATCACGTCATGGGCCAATGCCGCAACGGCCCCCAGTGCTAAACGCCATTCAAAGCGCATCGTGACATAAGCAAGAATACAGAGCAGTGCCACCAAGGTCGCCAAGCCACCCGTTTCACGCAGTTCAGCCCCGATCGTCGGACCGATAAAGTCAATACGATGCAACTCAAACGTACCGACATCACTGGCTCTCAAACCCGCCACTAAGTCATCAGCGACTTTAGCCGCATCGATGCCATCACGTGGTGTCATACGAATAACAACATCACGACTAGAGCCAAAATGTTGCACCACAGCATCAGCAAAATTATTGGCTTCCAATACGGTACGGATCGCAGGGATATCTGCCGGTTGCTCAAAACCCAACTCCACCAAGGTTCCACCGGTGAAATCCAGGCCCCAATTCAAACGGTTCACAGACAATATGGCGATAGAGCCGACCACCAGTATCAATGACACCCAACGGAATAATCCGCGGAATGCCATAAACTGGACTGTGTCTTTAAAATTTAATAGCTGAAACATCTCATCAACTCCTAGATTGGCAGCTTAGCCAGTTTCTTGCCGCCCCAGGCCAAATTAACAATGGCGCGGGTGCCAACAATGGCAGTAAACATGGATGTAGCGATACCAACCGCCAGCGTGACAGCAAACCCTTGGATCGGGCCGCTACCAATCGCCATCAGAATCAACGCCGTGATAAACGTGGTGATGTTCGCATCTGCAATAGTAGAAAACGCGTTGTCATAACCGTAATGGATAGCCTGTTGCGGTGAACGCCCCTCTTTCAGCTCTTCGCGTATACGTTCGAAAATAAGTACATTAGCGTCCACCGCCATACCTACCGTCAAAACGATACCCGCCATGCCCGGCAGTGTCAGGGTGGCTCCCAACAGAGACATCACAGCGACAATCAAAACCAAGTTGGCGATAAGCGCCATGTTGGCAACAATGCCAAACTTGCGATAATAGGCCAACATAAACAATACAACGGCAATAAAGCCCCACAGGATCGCCTGTGTACCTGCATCGATGTTCTGCTTACCTAAGCTTGGGCCAATAGTTCGCTCTTCAACGATACTGATCGGTGCTATCAATGCGCCAGCGCGCAATAGCAGTGCAAGGTTATGTGCTTCCTGGGGCGAATCGATACCAGTGATACGGAAGTTACGGCCCAAACGAGTTTGGATGTTCGCCGCATTGATTACCTCTTCAGTTTTCACCAAGATCTGCTTACCATCTTTATCGACGCGGCCGGATGGCTGGTACTCAATAAACACGGTCGCCATCAACTTTCCGACATTATCTTTACTGAACTTCGACATCTTGCCGCCGCCGCTAGAGTCAAGGCTGATATTTACCTGAGGCCGACCATATTCATCCGAGCCAGATCCGGCATCAGTGATATGGGCACCATCAAGAATAATTCTCTTCTCTAACAAGTAGGGACGACCACTACGGTCTTGCAGCAATTGTGTACCGGCTGGTACACGACCTTCCAACGCATCACGAACATCATGCTTTTCATCTACTTTGCGGAATTCAAGGGTGGCTGTTTTACCCAAGATCTCTTTCGCTTGCGCGGTATCTTGCACACCCGGCAGTTCAACCACGATACGGTCGGCGCCTTGGCGCTGTACCAGTGGCTCAGCTACACCCAAGGCATTAACCCGGTTACGCAAAATAACGATGTTTTGCTGCACAGCATATTCGCGCTGCTCTTTCAGCATCTGTTCGCTCATCGTAGTGCGTAGCGACATGCCATCCGCACCTTCAAAGAAGGTCAGATCGCGAAACTTGGCAGACAGTAGATCTTCACCACGTTCCACATCTTCGGCTTTACGGAAACGGACAACAACACCCTGTCCAGCCACTTGCCTAACAGAAGCGCCATACACCTTCTCTTCTCGCAGCAAACTACGGAAGTCTGCCACCATACTCTCTTCGGCTTTCGCCACCACCGACTTCATATCCACTTCCATCAGGAAGTGAACACCGCCACGCAGGTCGAGACCCAGCTTCATCGGGTTCCCACCAATGCCTTTCAACCATTCAGGTTGAGCTGAAGCCAGGTTAAGCGCGACTACGTATTTGGCGCCAAGCGCCTGAGTAACCGCGTCCTGAGCCGTTCGTTGGTCTTCTTCTTTGGTCAAACGTACCAACAAACGCCCCTCTTCATTTGAGAGGCCACGGTAAGCGATATCGTTCTGCTCTAAGGTTTGCTTAACATCAAGCAGTACCTGTTCATCTATTTCAGCACCACGCTGAGCTGATACCTGAATAGCGAAATCTTCACCATACAGGTTTGCCACGGCGTAGAGCGCCCCGATGCCGAGGACAAACATCAGCATCAGGTATTTCCACAATGGGTAACGATTTAACACGCAACGATTCCTTGCGTTGAAAATTACAGGGACTTCAGCGTGCCTTTAGGCAAGATCGCGGAAACAGCAGACTTCTGAACAGTCACATCCATATTGTCAGCCAATGAGATGACAATGAACTCTTTCTCATCAGAGACTTTGGCTACTTTGCCAACAATACCACCCTGGGTCAGCACTTCGTCGCCTTTGCCCAACGCAGACATCAGGTTCTTATGCTCTTTCACGCGCTTGGCTTGTGGACGATAGATCATGAAATAGAAGATTGCAGCGAAGATCACCAACATGATGATCATATCCCAACCACCAGCTTGCGGTTGTGCGCCTGGAGCAGCGTAAGCATTTGCGATAAACATTGTGGATTTTCCTTAGGTTATTTCTAATGCAAAATTTTCTTTTATATGGGGCCAATTATCAGTCTTTCAACTCTGGAACCGGCATTGAGCGTTTGGCATAAAATTCTGTGACGAAGTCGTCTAATTTACCCTGCTCAATTGCTCCGCGTAAACCTTCCATCACCCGCTGATAAAAGCGCAAGTTATGAATAGTGTTCAAACGAGCACCGAGGATCTCGTTACAGCGATCAAGGTGATGCAGATAAGCACGGCTATAATTCTTACAGGTGTAACAGTCACAGGTCGGATCCAGTGGGCCCGTATCTGTCTTATGCACAGCGTTGCGAATTTTTATCACACCATCGTCAACAAACAGATGTCCATTACGCGCATTTCTGGTCGGCATCACACAATCAAACATATCAATACCACGACGCACCCCTTCCACCAGATCTTCTGGCTTACCGACACCCATCAGGTAGCGGGGTTTATCCTCTGGGATCTTAGGCACGATATATTCCAGCACTTTGTGCATCTCTTCTTTCGGCTCACCCACGGCCAGGCCACCGACCGCATAACCGTCAAACCCTACTGCCATCAAGCCTTCCAACGACTGGTCACGAAGATCTTCGTAGATCCCCCCCTGAATGATGCCAAACAGGGCATTGGGATTATTCGCCTCATCGAAACGATTACGGCTGCGCGCCGCCCAACGCAACGAAAGCTCCATCGATGTTTTAGCTTGCTCGTGGGTCGCAGGGTATGGTGTACATTCGTCAAAGATCATGACGATATCGGAACCGAGGGAGTACTGCACATCCATCGATGTTTCAGGATCGAGAAAGATTTTGTCACCATTAATTGGATGACGGAAATGCACACCTTCCTCAGTGATCTTCCGAATATCACCCAAACTGAATACCTGAAAACCGCCAGAGTCGGTCAATATGGGGCCCTGCCACTGCATAAAGTCATGCAGATCACCGTGGGCTTCCATGATCTCGACACCGGGGCGCAGCCACAGATGAAAGGTATTTCCCAAAAGGATCTGAGCCCCACTATCCGCGACCTCTTCCGGCGTCATCCCCTTTACCGTACCGTAGGTGCCCACAGGCATAAACGCAGGGGTTTCAACCGTGCCGCGTTCAAACACTAAACGACCACGGCGAGCACGGCCATCCGTACCCAGTAACTCATATTGCATTTTCATAGTGACTCCGCCACCGGAAATACAGTCCGGCGCTGATTAAACAGTAAGTGAATAGCCGCTCATAGTAACAAAAATCACTACGGCTTGCGGGTAACAAACATGGCATCGCCATAACTAAAGAAACGGTACTTTTCTGCAACCGCCTCAGCATAAGCATTCATCACCGCATCGTATCCGGCAAAGGCACTGACCAGCATGATCAATGTCGATTCAGGTAAATGAAAGTTGGTCACCATGGCATCAATAATCTGAAAAGAATAACCAGGGTAGATAAAGATATCGGTCTCACCGGCGAACGGTTGCAGTTGCTCATGACCTGCAGCAATCGATGCTTGCGCAGCGCTTTCAAGTGAGCGCACAGAGGTGGTTCCCACAGCGATCACCCGCTTGCCTGCTGCTTTGGTGGCTAATATTTTTGCCACCACGTCGTCAGACACTTCAGCATACTCGCTATGCATCTTATGCTCGGTGACTTGATCAACGCGAACCGGTTGAAACGTACCAGCGCCGACATGCAGAGTCACAAAAGCCTGTTCAACGCCCTTTTCTTGCAAACGTTGCAATATGGCGTCATCAAAATGCAAGCCTGCGGTAGGCGCCGCAACCGCACCTGGCTTTTGGTTATATACGGTTTGATAACGTTCACGATCGGCGCCTTCATCCGGACGGTCGATATAGGGAGGGAGCGGCATGTGACCGTATTGCTCCAACCATTCTAAAACCGTTTTAGCGGGATCAAATTCAAGTTCGAACAGCGCATCATCACGTCCTAACATCTCCACTTTGATCTGATCTTCAAGCAGGAGTTGTGCGCCAGCTTTAGGGGATTTTGAACTTCGAACATGAGCTAGAACGCGGTGGTCATCAAGGATCCGCTCCACCAACACTTCAATTTTACCACCGCTGGATTTACAGCCATGGAGGCGTGCGGGGATCACTCGGGTATTATTAAACACAACCAGATCACCGGGCTCAACTAAGGATTCAATATCAGTGAATTGGCGATGATGCACTGCACCGTCGGTGCCTTCCAAATGCAGTAAGCGGCTGGCGGTCCGATCAGCCATCGGATAACGAGCAATCAGCTCATCTGGCAATTCAAAATGAAAATCAGAAACCTGCACCCAACACCTCAACGTGACGCCGATATAAATGAGGCGCTAGTCTATGGATGCAGGCAGCAGGGATCAAGGTTTTGCGCGTTTAAACCAACTTAAAGCGAGCAAGCTGAATAAGCTAAGTAAGCCTATGGGGCCACCACCACCGCCGCCGCCGTCACTATCAACGGGATCGGTAATTATCGGAGGATCAATAACTTGCCCTTCGGGTGTGAATACGACGTCAGCAATGATGCCGGTACCATCACCCGAAGAAACAAATTCAATCGTGACCGGCACCCCAGGAGTCAACGTCGTCACCACTGAGCGCCAACTATCTAAAGAGATCAAAGCACTCTCTAAATCACCGGGCTGCTGATACAAATTAAGCATCTGCAGCGATTGGCTATCCCCTTCCAGCCGCCAGCTGAACGTGAGCTGCCCCGCTTCAGCAGACATCACCATCAACGCAGCACTTCCTGATGCTATAGAAGAAAAGCTGGCAGTAAGTGAGTCACCGCCGGCTGGGCCTGCCACACCACTATCCCGCCAACTCCGATCACCACCGTTGAACCAGCGTAATTCGCTCTGTTCAAAGGCGCCGTCAAACGTGTCTTCAGGTAAAACTTGCGCAATAACTTCACTGTCATAGCTTTGCTGATTGGTTGTTATCTGCAGATCTGTATTCTGCTGACCGGCAGATTGCGGATTAGCCGTGATCTGTAGCTGACAAGTGGTGTTAGCGCTCAGTTCACCCAGGCAGTTTTGAGAAAGCTGAAATTCGCTGGCATCATCAGTCACTATGCTATTAATTAGCAGAGCATCCGTGCCGTTGTTGACCAAAGGTACGCTAACCTGCTGCGGGATCCCATGAGCAATAAACGGCATTCTCACCGGATTGCTGACACTAAAGCCTGTGATCGTGGAATCAATCCAATCATTGTAATTAGCTACTCGCGTATACACCCCAGGAGAGCCAACATCACAGCCAAGTCCCCAGCTAACAATGCCATATTGCACCGCCTGATCGCCTTCTCCTTCATACAAAGGGCCACCACTGTCGCCGCTACATGAATCGATACCAACAACCCCGCCAGCACAGATCATATTATCGGTTACCCAACCTGACGGAAATTCACTGCGGCATAACGAGGTAGCTAGATAGGGGAGCACCGCACTTTGCAGGCGATCGCTCGCCTCACCACTATCCGGATCAGTGATCCCGTAGCCTACCAAGTTGAGAGGAAACTGATTACTTAGCGTATTGGTTTCGGATTGTGATGCGCGTGCTATTTGTGGGCTATTGGAAAAACTAGACAGGTGTAATAAGGCGATATCATTATCTAAACTTGTACCGTTAAAATCTTGCCCAATCAGCACTTGATCAACTTTAAACTGATCACTTCGGCGTTGTGCTTGCAAATTCTCAATTCCAAGCACAACCACTATCTCTAGAGGCTGCGCGTTATCAACACAATGCGCAGCGGTCATTACCCACCCAGGTGCGATCAGCGTACCGCCACAGATATGGGATGGGATAAATATGTTATCTGCCCCCTGAGGCAGAAACTGCACGCTGGCCATCCATTCCGTGGCGCCTATTTCAGAGGGTACACCGCCCACCACTTTTGCTTGCGGTAATTCCACAGCATTGCTGCTTGTTGCAAAAACAAAACTGCAAAGCAACGCAGGAAAAAGAAAACGGCGAGAATAACAAGTCATCAATCTGTATTCCTGTTCAATTTCATTTAAGTAAAGCAGAACGAATGCTTTTACGATACATCAATAGTGGACAGATCAAACTTCAAGCTCTCAAAAACTGAACAACTAGAAAGCGGCATCATCTTATATCGCCATTTCGTTGACTCTCAAACATCAACTGACAAGCGTCAGGCAAAGATAAAGTGAAAATAAATTACACAAAACTTCCAAACAGCTTGTTTAAAGTGATTTAGATCAAGCAAAAACACTCTACACACCCAGTCCAGTAACATTATTTCGTAACTAAATTACAAAACAGGTTGATTTGTGAAGAAGATCACATTAATATTCCTCCATCGAAACGAATTACTTCAACAGCCACTAGTTAAGGAGATCAGCATGTTGAATTTATACGATCTCGTCGCGCTGAAAACTTTGCTCAGCGGTCGTGATACCAAGCAGCAGAGACCTGCTCCGGTAACTAAGCGTTACCACTTTTCCTGGACCCGTTAATCACGGTTCTGTGAACAAGTTTTGTTGTTAGCCAAGTCCTTTGTGTTTTTAGCGGGCAATGCCCCGTCTGTTATATACAGATCCTCTACCTTTGGTAGAGGATTTTTTTTTGCCTGCTAACAACTACAAACGGCATTTAGGGTTAAGCCCCTTATTATGCGCTTTCGCTGCAATACCCTGAGCTCTGGACATATTTGACTCAAGGTCAGCAATTCGTGTGTCATGGGAGGGATGCGTAGAGAAAAATTCAGGCGGTTGACCACTGCTAGCTTTCGCCATATTCCGCCACAGCGCCACGCTTTGAGTCGGGTCAAAGCCTGCTTGTGCCATCAGATCCAAACCAATCACATCCGACTCAGACTCCTGGGTACGACTGTAAGGCAGCATCACGCCCACCTGTACACCGAGCCCTAGCGCCGCCATCCACATTGCTGAGTCGTCCGAATCCGATGCGGCAATCGCTGCGCCAGCCACGGCCATAGTTACCCCAGCCAGTTGATTGTGAGTTAACCGTTCGTTACTGTGATCAGCCATAACATGCCCCACCTCATGGCCGATAACCGCAGCCAGTTGGTCCTGATTTTGCGCTATTTTAAGCAAACCGGTATAAACCCCAATTTTGCCTCCAGGCAGTGCAAAAGCATTCGCTTGCTCACTATCAAACACAACCACTTCCCACCCAGCTTGATGATACTGTTGTGGTACTTGCGCAGTGATATGACGCGCCACACACTGCACATAGCGGTTAAGGCTACTGTCGCCAGAAATTTTCTCTTGCTGTTTGATCTGCTCAAACGACTGTCCGCCCAGAGAGGACATCTCTTGATCAGAGTAGAGCAATATTTGGTCGCGCCCTGTCGGCGAAGCGGTACAAGCGGCCAAAACCGCAATAGCGCACAATGAAACGGCGCTTTTCGTTATGGAAATAGACATAAAGCGTATCCCTACTTAACTACACATCAGAATATAGCGGCTAGTGTAACGACTCAGTCCGCACTGCGGAATACGCATTAAATCCCAAAAGATTGAAGCGCTTCCAATAAATAGAGGAAGCGCACTCTTTCTTTAGGCATTCTGCTAACGGTGGCTAAGAAGCACGACCAGAACTAAAGCGCAGTCGATAACGCCACACTCGGCCACCAAACTGGTAACAGCTAAAACCGGAAAGGATCAGCGCCGTGCCGATCCAAACATCTATCGACAATGATTCACCATTGAGCAAGTTACCTAGCAAAAGAGCCAACACAGGCGTAATTAGAGGGATCAAGGCCACCTGCGTCGCTTCAATTCTGGCCAACACGTAAAAGTACACAAACGAACCAAACACAGAGGAGATAACCCCAAGATAGACAGTCGAATAAATAGCTCGTTCACCGATTTCATCAGGCCAGGTCTGACCCGTTATGAACCAGGTCAAGAGAAACAACAGCGCAGCCACCCAAGTCCCGCCGGTAGTGATCGCCATACCGGAAACGGCTTTGCCGCCAACGCCCGCGAAACGCTTCACCAGTACGGTGCTCAAACTAAATGCGGCCACACCAAGTAGCAAAACGACAATCCCCCAAACCGTTTCCGATCCCATCTCTATCGCAGAGCCAAACACAACCACTAGTCCGATAATACCCAATGCGGTACCCAACAGCTTTGCTGGCGTGAATGCCCTCTCACCCAGCAACTTAGCCGCAAACAACCCAGTAAAGATCGACGTAAAGCCGAATATCACCGACAACCAGCCTGATGGCATTAATTGCGCGGCCCAATAACTGGCTGACATACTCACATAACAGCCGACACCAGCAGCCAGATAGCTGTTTCTAGCCGCATCCGACCAAGGTAATCGAAATCTTAATAGCTGCTGCACGATGAGTGCGGTGACTGCAGCCAATGTCAGGCGTGCAGTCACACCGAATAGGAATCCACTGCCTTCACCACTCCAGCTAATGGCCAGCGGTGTTGTGGCCCAAAGTAAAACAATACCCAAATAAGCGGCCTGTACTGACATGACTGACTCCCTTTTGTCCAAAAAACAAAAAAGGCCGCAGTTTTTAGCTGCGGCCCCTGATAACTAACGAATTTGGATACTAGCTTCGTCGTCTACCCTTGACCGCACAGGCGCGTTTCGCCCACACACAGCGGTGTAGCGAAATATCTTGGGTGACGTTTACAAAGCTAAGATTCAACATAAGACTAATAACCCGTTAGTGGAGAAGTAAGAATGCGCTTGGTGCTAACGACTTGCAACCCTGAAGAAAAAACAAAAGCCACGACAATGCGTGGCTTTGAAAGTCAAATATGTAACGGTGGCTTTACGACGTCAGATCATCGAAGAAGCGCTTAACCCCTTCAAAGAAGCCCGTCTCTTTCGGCTTATGCTTATCTGATGCCTTAAAACTCTCATCCAATTCTGACAATAACTCTTTTTGCTTAGATGTCAGCTTCACCGGTGTTTCCACCACGGCTTTACACATCAAATCACCCACAGCACCACCGCGGACAGACTTAACGCCTTTACCGCGCATACGGAACATACGGCCAGTTTGGGTCTCAGATGGCACCTTCAATACCACTCGACCATCCAAGGTCGGCACTTCAATTTCGCCACCCAAGGCGGCTTGAGCAAAGCTAATCGGCACTTCGCAATAAAGGTTGCTACCATCACGAACAAAGAATTCGTGATCTTTGACATGCATCTGCACATAAAGATCGCCCGCTGGTGCGCCGTGTTCTCCGGCTTCACCTTCGCCAGAAAGACGAATGCGATCACCAGTGTCTACGCCGGCAGGGATCTTCACAGACAAGGTCTTAGTCTTCTGTACCCGGCCATCACCGTGACAACTGCCACAAGCTTCATCGATGACTTTACCGCGGCCACGACAAGTTGGGCAGGTTTGCTGCACAGCAAAGAACCCCTGCCGCATCTGCACTTGCCCTTGACCATGACAAGTGCCACAGGTCTTCGGCGAGGTGCCAGGTTTAGCGCCCGAACCATCGCAGGTTTCACAACCTACCCAGGTCGGAACTTGAATTTCGCGAGAGATACCGCGAACAGCCTCTTCCAGCGTCAACTCCATGGTGTAACGCAAATCAGCACCACGTTGGGCTTGACGGCCACCGCCACGACGGCCACCACCAAAGATATCACCAAACACATCACCGAAAATATCAGAGAAGTCAGCACCACCACCATGACCGCCGCCACGATTAGGATCTACGCCTGCATGACCAAACTGATCATAGGCCTGACGTTTTTGCTCATCAGTCAGCACTTCCGCCGCTTCATTGGCTTCTTTGAACTTCTCTTCAGCCGCTTTATCGCCCGGATTTTTATCTGGATGGAACTTCATTGCCAGACGTTTGTAGGCCTTTTTAATCTCGCGTTCGGTGGCGTTTTTACTGACACCGAGCACTTCGTAATAATCGCGTTTAGACATACTTTGACCGCTAATTCAATGTGGCTTTGTTACAGACAAACACGGGCGTTAGTTACCCAACGCCCGTGTCCTTTTAAGTAATGACCTGTGAGGGCGAATTACTTTTTGTCGTCTTTGACTTCTTCAAACTCAGCGTCAACAACATCGTCGTCTTGCGCAGCAGTGTTTTCACTACCGCCTTCCGCAGATTGTGCTTCCGCTTGTGCTTTCGCCTGAGCCAGCTCCATCAACTTGCTTGATGCTTCCATCAAAGCCTGAGACTTGGCTTCAATATCAGCCTTATCTTCACCCTTGATAGCCGCTTCCAATTCAGTTAACGCTGCTTCAACTTTCTCTTTCTCGTCGGCAGGCAATTCTTCACCCAGCTCTTCGATCTGCTTACGAGTTGCGTGAACCAAAGCATCAGCTTGGTTACGTGCAGCTACCAGCTCTTCAAATTTCTTGTCTGCTTCAGCATTGGCCTCAGCATCACGTACCATGCTTTCGATCTCATCATCAGACAAACCAGAGGAAGCCTTGATGGTGATCTTCTGCTCTTTACCTGTGTCTTTATCTTTCGCAGACACATGCAAGATACCGTCAGCATCGACGTCAAATGAAACTTCAATCTGTGGTGTACCGCGCATCGCTGGGCGAATACCTTCCAGATTAAACTGGCCGAGAGATTTGTTATCAGCCGCACGCTTACGCTCACCCTGGATAACATGCACTGTCACCGCAGACTGGTTGTCTTCAGCCGTTGAGAAAGTCTGTGACTTCTTGCTTGGCACGGTCGTGTTCTTCTCGATCAGTGGTGTCATTACACCACCCATGGTTTCGATACCCAAAGAGAGTGGTGTCACATCAAGCAAGAGAATGTCTTTTACATCACCGCCCAATACACCGCCCTGAATAGCAGCACCTACGGCAACCGCTTCATCCGGGTTCACATCTTTACGAGGCTCTTTACCGAAGAAATCAGACACGGCTTTCTGTACCGCTGGCATACGCGTCTGACCACCAACCATGATCACGTCATTCACATCACCCACTGACAGATCCGCATCTTTCAGAGCGATCTTCAAAGGCTCTAAAGTACGCTTAATCATATCTTCAACCAAAGATTCCAGCTTGGCGCGGGTCACTTTGATATTGAGGTGCTTAGGCCCAGAGGCATCAGCAGTGATATAAGGCAAGTTTACTTCGGTCTGCTGCGCAGAGGACAATTCAATCTTGGCCTTTTCAGCAGCTTCCTTCAGGCGCTGCATAGCCAATGGGTCCTGACGCAGATCGAAGCCCTGCTCCTTCTTAAACTCATCAACCAGGTAGTTGATCAAACGGTTATCAAAATCTTCACCACCCAAGTGGGTGTCACCGTTAGTCGCCAACACTTCAAACGTGTGCTCGCCATCAGCTTCATCAATCTCAATAATAGAGATATCGAACGTACCACCACCTAAGTCATAAACAGCGATGATGTTATCACCCTGCTTTTTGTCCATACCGTATGCCAAAGCGGCAGCAGTTGGTTCGTTGATGATGCGTTTAACATCCAGACCCGCAATACGACCGGCGTCTTTGGTTGCCTGACGCTGAGAATCGTTGAAGTAAGCAGGAACAGTAATAACCGCTTCAGTTACCGCTTCACCAAGGTAATCTTCTGCAGTTTTCTTCATCTTTTTCAGAATTTCTGCAGATACCTGAGGAGCAGCCATTTTTTCACCATGCGCTTCAACCCATGCATCACCATTGTCAGCTTTGACAATCTTGTAAGGCATGATAGCCACATCGCGTTGAACTTCGTCATCTTCAAAACGACGACCGATCAGGCGCTTAATAGCAAACAGAGTGTTCTGTGGGTTAGTAACAGACTGACGCTTTGCAGGCTGACCAACCAAAATCTCATCGCCGGTATAAGCGATAACAGAAGGGGTTGTACGATCACCTTCAGCATTTTCAATAACTCGTGGTGTGCCGCCGTCTAAAACAGCCACACAAGAGTTTGTGGTGCCGAGGTCAATCCCGATGATTTTACCCATTTGTACGTTCTCCAACAAAAACCTGTACATTTCATTGCTAACAAAGGTGGGGTCGTTGAAACCCTTTTCAAGCGTAGGGTGAAATTTTTTTTCACTTTCTTACAGAAACAAAAAAAAACAACAGCAAAACAGTTTGTTAACAAGGTTTATTGATTAAGCTTCAAACATAAAAAAAGCCGCCCATGCGACTTTTTTTTCAGAAATTTAAGGTTTATCGCCGATTAAGCTTCTGTATCGATGCCGCTGGCCGGCGCTTTAGCAACCATCACCATGGCTGGACGTAACAGGCGTCCATTTAGCTCATAACCTTTTTGCATCACCAGCATCACGGTATTTGGCGCATGGTCAGGGCTCTCTTGCATTGACATCGCCTGATGCTGTTCAGGATTGAAAGTCTGACCCACAGGGTCTAGCTGGACAACGCCATGCTTAGCAACAGCATCCATCAACCCTTTCATGGTCAACTCGACACCTTCAATCATCGGCTTGATGGCATCGTTTTCGGCATCAGCGAGCTGTAAGCCTCTTTCCAGGTTGTCGATGACGCTTAACATGTCGCCAGCAAATTTCTCAAGAGCAAACTTACGGGCTTTCTCGCTGTCTTGCGCGGCGCGACGGCGCGCATTGTCCGCTTCTGCCATCGCTCGCAATACAGATTCTTGCTGTTCTTCTACCTTAGCGTTAGACGCAGCCAAAGCAGCTTCCAACTCAGCTATACGCTCTTCAGCACTCAGCAATTGACCTTCCTCTACTTCTACTTCAGCAGCGGGTTCAACTTGCTCAATCGTCTGCTCAACCACTTCTTGATCTGACGGGGTGTTCTTATCGCTCATAAAATCTCCAGAAAAGCCGTTTCATACCCTCGGCTTGAGGCTGCTGACTATTATGGGGATTGATCGCTTTGTTTCAAGGCAAGACTTGCTGCTAATCGGCGCCCAAGTATACTGAGCAGGTACTTACCGAGGCTGTAGCCAAATGAAAAAGCCGTTTCAAACCGTTGGATTAATAGGTAAACCCCACCATGAAGGGGCGAACCAGACACTTCTGCAATTGCATAAATTTCTCACTCAACGTGGCTTGAATGTCGTCGTAGAAGAGCGTGTTGCAACGGAATTGGCGATAACCGATGTCGACGCTGTCGATCTGGTTCAGTTAGGCGAGCGCTGCGATTTGGCCATTGTTGTCGGTGGTGACGGTAATATGCTTGGCGCCGCACGAGTGTTATCGCGTTTTGATGTGGGTGTTGTTGGCGTTAACCGTGGCAACCTGGGCTTTCTAACCGATCTCAGTCCTGACGAATACGAACAACCCCTGACCGAAATTCTCAGCGGTGACTATCAACTCGAACAACGCTACCTATTGGAAGCCGAGGTGTATCGCCACGGCCGCCTAAAAAGTAGTAACACCGCAGTGAATGAGGCGGTACTCCACCCCGGTAAGATCGCCCACATGATCGATTTTGAGGTGCTGATCAATGACCATTTTGTCTTCCAACAGCGCTCTGATGGCCTAATTATCTCCACCCCAACGGGTTCAACCGCCTATTCGTTATCCGGCGGAGGTCCAATCATGATGCCATCACTGGATGCCTTGGTATTAACGCCGATGTTTCCCCACACACTTTCGGCACGCCCCATCGTTGTCGATGGTGATAGTGTTATTACGCTGCGGGTTTCAGACGGCAATGAGGACAATCTGCAGGTCAGCTGTGATGGCCACGTGACGCTATCAGTGATGCCTGGAGACGAAATAAAACTGCGTAAACACAAAGCGCCGCTGACCCTGCTTCACCCCAACTGCTATGACTACTATGAAGTGCTACGTACCAAATTGGGCTGGAGTAGCAGCCTGTTTTAACAGCAACAAACGCACACCTTTCATACAAAAAGTTTGCAAACCACCCAAAGTACTGTATACATATACACATACTGTATGTGTATACATGTTTTGAGGTTTCTATGCTGCAGCAACTTACTATCAACAATTTCGCCATTGTCAGCCATACCGACGTTGAACTTAAGTCAGGTATGACAACCATCACAGGTGAAACCGGAGCGGGTAAATCTATCGCCATTGACGCGCTGGGATTATGCCTAGGGGATAGAGCGGATGCCTCAGCCGTTAGACCTGGTGCAAAAAAGAGTGATATCTCGGCACGCTTTGGGTTGACTAAGAACGCGGCAGTACATGAATGGCTGGAACAACATGATCTAGACGCCGATGACAACGAATGCATCATTCGTCGCGTCATCAGCGCAGAAGGCCGCTCTCGTAGCTACATAAATGGTCAGCCGGTGCCGCTACAGCAGCTGAAACAACTCGCTCCTATGCTAGTAAGCATCCACGGCCAGCATGCCCACCAAACCTTGCTAAAAAGCGACCAACAAAGGTTGCTTCTGGATAGATTTGCTGGCCATCACAGTAAATTGGATACCGTGGCAGCGAGTTATCAACTGTGGAAAAAATTAGGTAAGCAGATCCATACGTTGCAGGAATCACAGCTACAACGTGAATCAAGACGCCAGCTTCTGCAGTACCAGGTCGATGAATTGGATCAGTTTGCGCTCGAAGAGGGTGAGTACGAGCAGATCGAACAGGATCATAAACGCCTGTTTAATGGCCAGAGTTTACTTGATGGCGCCAACAACGCAGCCCATCTGTTAAGCGAAGATGAACAGGTCAACGCCTGCCAATTAGTCAGGCAAGTTCTCAATCAAGTCATTGAACTCAGTGAAACAGATCAAAAATTAGCGCCGGTAGTGAGTCTACTAAACGACGCGCAAATACAATTGGAGGAAGCAAGTCATGAACTTAATGCCTACAGTGAAAGCATCGAACTGGACCCGTCGCAACTGCAACAACTGGACGAACGCTTGTCGGCCGCGCTGCAGTTGGCACGCAAGCACCAAGTCAACCCCAACCACCTCCCGCAACAGCATAAAGAGTTAGTTGAAGAGCTTGCCGAGCTAACTGGCGCTGATGACCAATTAGAAGCGCTCCAACAGGAGCAGCAGATCGCCTGGCAAGAGTATTGTGATGAGAGTGACGTATTGCATCAACTTCGCTTAACTGCTGCAGCACAGCTGTCGGAGCAAGTGACACTGGCCATACGGGAACTAAACATGCCCAAAGGATTGTTTAGTGTCGAATGTGTCTCTTTGAAAAACGACAAAGCAGCGGTTCATGGTAGAGATGAGATCCAATTTCTAGTCAGTACTAACCCTGGTCAACAACCACAACCTTTATCAAAAGTCGCCTCTGGCGGTGAACTGTCAAGAATAAGCTTAGCGCTGCAAGTACTCACTTCAAACCAGCAAGCCACACCCACCTTGATTTTTGATGAAGTCGACGTCGGTATTAGTGGTCAAACCGCAGCTATCGTAGGCAAGCTTCTGCGTAAGCTTGGCGAAGAGTGCCAAGTGATGTGCGTCACGCACCTCCCTCAAGTGGCAGCATGTGGTCACCAACAGCTCAATGTTGCTAAGTTCAGTGATGACGAAATGACAGATACCAATATACATTGGCTGGCCGACGATCAACGCATCAACGAACTAGCCAGAATGCTAGGCGGCGACACAATAACTGAGCACACCCGGGCCAATGCACAAGAGTTATTGCTCACAGCATGACAAGGCAAACACGGGTTTAACTTTCCCTGTGTCGCCAGCTTGGTTATCATGCCCAGCAGATTTTGATAAGAGAAAGTACTCCATGCGGTTTAGGAACCTGTTGTTTGCTCTGTTAATCATGCCACTGGCCGGTTGTGCCTGGTTGAGCGAATTTGTTTACAAAGTCGATATCCCTCAAGGCAACTATATCGACGAGCAGCAAGTAGAAAAATTGCGTTTGGGTATGACCAAAGAGCAAGTGCGCTTTGTACTCGGCACCCCAATGGTGAAAAACAGCTTCAGAGACACCACTTGGTATTATGTCTATCGACTAAAAACAGGTAAGGGCGTGGAGTACAACAAACGTCTGATCGCCAACTTCGACGCGGAAGACAAACTGATCGCAGTCGAAGGTGATTACGAGCTGGGCGAAGATTTCGAAACGCCAATTGACAGTTAAGCTCTGTTTTAATGCGCGATAGCAATCGCATCAGGAAAGAGGCTGACTTATTCAGCCTCTTTTTTTTGCCGCCGATTAGGCTGCGGACGTCCGCCAGTCACCTTATCAGCACGCCCTTCGCGCTTAGCGCGCTCAGCTCGTAGCTTACGCACCTCTTTCGGGTCGGCGATCAAGGGGCGATATATTTCTATCCGATCGCCTTCTTTAAGTGTGTCACCTAGCTTTGCTGCCTTATTCCAGATCCCGACTTTGTTTTCCTGCAAATCAATTTCAGGATAGATACTGATAATATCCGACTGCCGAATAGCACTTTCAACGCTACAAGAGCTTTCGACATCAAGTGCGATCAGCGATTGACGGTCAGGAAGCCCGTAAACAACCTCAACACGAATAAGTTCAACTGCCATAAACATCCTTCGCTCGAGCCACAAATGCATCCACCATATTTGATGCCATCTGATTAAATAACTTACCAAATGCCAATTCGACCAACTTACCTGAGAACTCAAATTCTAGAGAAAAACTGATTTTACAAGCCTCCTCATCCAAAGGCATAAAGTACCAGTTTCCTACCAGTTGCCGAAAAGGACCATCAACCAGTTGCATCTCGATACGCTCGGCATGGGCAAGCTGATTACGTGTAGTAAACCATTTATTCACTCCCGCTTTCGCGATCTGAACAGAGGCCAACATCTGCAACTCAGAAGCCTCATGCACTTTGGCATCACCGCAGCCCGGCAAAAAGTTGGCATAAGACTCAACATCATTAACCAAGCTATACATCTGTGCAGCGCTATAACCAACCAGTGCTGAACGTTGGATCTGTGGCATAACATCACTCACTTACTTCGATGGCGTAAATCATAACAAAAATGCGCAGTGTCTGTTATTCCTGATAATCACCATATACAGCGCTGGCTTAATTCGTATAATGTCGCCGCTATGGCAAAGAAAAAACCTAAACAGACTAGTTCCACCATCGCGCAAAACAAACGCGCCCGTCATGACTATTTTATTGAAGATAAGATAGAGGCCGGCCTTTGTTTGCAGGGATGGGAAGTGAAAAGCCTCCGTCAGGGCAAAGCAAATATCGCTGAAGCCTATATCTATCTCAAAGATGGAGAGGCTTTTCTGTCCGGCGCCACATTCACGCCACTACAGGCCGCATCGACCCATGTCATTGCGGATCCAACGCGAACTCGCAAATTACTGCTTAACCGCCGCCAACTAGACAACTTGTTCGGCCGTGTTAACCGCGAAGGCTTCACCATTCTACCGCTCGCTCTATACTGGAAACAGGCTTGGGTGAAACTGGAGATCGGTGTAGGTAAAGGTAAGAAGCAACATGACAAGCGAGCGGACGTGAAGAATAAGGATTGGTCACGACAAAAAGATCGGATCATGAAAAACGCTCGCTAAAGCATCCCCTCTTTTTCAGACCATACGCCGGTACCACTATTGGCTACTTGGCTCAGTCGCTTGTTGAAAAGAGTATGATTCAGCCGCTTCGAGGTTTGTGGGCGGCTGATTAAAAAGCCTTGAATATACTGACATTTCATCGATTTTAGCAGTTCCAGTTCTTCCGCAGTCTCTACCCCTTCCGCCACAATCGTCAGATCTAACTCTTTAGCTAGCGCGACAATGGAAGCGAGGATCCGCCGATATTTCTTGCCTGATGATGCTTTGTTAACAAAACTACGATCAATTTTCAGTACATCGATAGGCAACGACGCCAACGAACTCAGCGATGAATAGCCGGTACCAAAATCATCAATGGCGACTTTGACTCCCATCTGCCGCAAGGCGTCAATCTGCGCAATAATATCCCCTGTTGCTTCCATCAGATAAGACTCGGTGATCTCTATCATCAAACAACTGGGTGGCAACTTAGTTTTCTGCAACGCCTGCTCGACCCACTCTCGCAAAGCTAACTGCTTCAGTTGTACGCTCGAGACGTTAACCGAAACCCGCGCTTTCCTAAGGCCTGCGCGATTCCACTGCTCCATCTGCTGCATCGCTTCATAAAGCACGTAATCGCCCAGAGGCAGGATCTGCCGAGTCTCTTCAGCGATAGGAATAAACTCACCTGGAGATATTTGACCTTCGTGGGGGTGATGCCAACGCAATAGCGCTTCAAAGTAAGCTATCTGGTTACTGGCTATTTCAATAATGGGTTGAAACTCTAGAGAAAATTCAGAGTCATTCACCGCCCGGCGGATCTCATTGCTGAGATAATGCTGGCGCCTTACTTCGCGCCCCATCTCTGGTAAATAGACACGAAAAGTCCCCTTACCATCACTCTTTGCTTTATACATGGCGACATCAGCCATCTGCAGTAAGTTCTCAGGTGACTGCCCATCTTGTGGGTAAACGGCAATGCCTATACTGGCGCTGATATTGACGCGATGTTCGCCGAAGCGAAACTCTTGTTCAAGCAGCTCAATGATTCGCGCAGACACCTGCTCAGCTTCTTCCAACACCTGAATATTGCTGAGGATAACGGTAAATTCGTCACCCCCTAAGCGCGCTAATGTCCGCTGGAAAGCAGGTGTTTCCCCCGCGGTCAGCGAGATGGTATCACTGCTACGGGTTGCGGCATTAAGGCGGCTCGCGACTTCAACAAGCAAGCCATCCCCGACGCTATGACCGAAAGTATCATTCACCTGCTTAAAGCCATCAAGATCGATAAATAACAATGCAAGCTTCTGTTTACCTTCGTCGGCTTGCTGGATCGCTTTCTCCAATGCCAATTGAAACTGCTGACGGTTAGCCAACCCGGTTAACTTGTCCGCAAGATGCGCGGCGTTAACCGCTTCATTTTGCAACTCTAACTTAGAAGATAATTTCTTTACCGCAGTCTCAATGACGGTAGCAGTATCGTTATTCAAACGAAACTGACTGCTTAGCCCCGCTTGTTTTGCTGCTAACGATGCTAAAGCTCGGGCTTGCCTGCTCAGCTTGCTCCGCTGACGATACATAGCAAAGGTAATAAAAAATGGCAGTAGCACCACCATAACCGCAAAACTTCGGATCACACCATGCGTCGCAGGGATCTGTTGCGAAATCAGAATAGAAAGGTCGCCCGACAGCACGGCACCAGGCTCATTGGCCAACGGAACATAAAGGGTTGCATCAGGTGTCCAATAGATGCCAGAAAAATAGGGGGGCGCATAAAAATCGACGATATGATTTAGCCAAGCCTGCCAAAAGATGGCACTCCCTTTATCAACGTACTCCGTCGCCGATAACCGCCCCTCTGGCGTATCAAACGCAGAAACGACAGACAAACCATAGTTGAGCTGTATATCTTGCGGAAGCGAAGAGACACCCGATAACTGGTGCGCCTGCTGCTGGAAATCTGCCAGTACGAGTTCACCGACATAAGCGGCCCAAATGGCAAACGCAAGTCCACCGCTAAGCAGCAAGGTTTTTAAAAATATGCGAAAAGAAAGATCTCGCCCTGAATGCAACGCCACTACCTACTCCCTGTATATGCGATACGGACGTAAAGCCTAACTGATTGAAGCAAAAGGAACTCTACTGTCCTTAGTCAAATTGGCATTCAAATCAGAAATACAACCAAGGCTATATTCTAAACTACTGACGAAAATAGACATAGAGTTACATTAAATTTACCTGTACACAGCAGGTGACTCAGCCGCACAGGCAATGTTACACTAGCCGCCTGGGGCCGATTCAGGATTCGACGGGAATTGTGAAACCCTAGGTGCATGTCGTGGGGCGGTTGGCCACGTAAAAAGCCGCAAAAAAATAGTCGCAAACGACGAAAACTACGCACTAGCAGCTTAATAACCTGCATAGAGCCCTTCCCCCTTAGTTCTCCTGTGGACTTTGGATCCGGAAGGTCACCCCACACAGGATCGCGTGGCGTCCCGGCCTGGGGATTAAGCGCTAAAACTAATCAGGCACGCCTGTAGAAGCCTGCCACTCGGCGTCTAACAGGTTACTAAATGAGCTGGCTAAGCATGTAGTACCGACGGCGTAATATTTTCGGACGGGGGTTCAAATCCCCCCGGCTCCACCAACTACGTAGTAAAAAGCCCTGAATTTTCAGGGCTTTTTTGTTTTCAGCCCCACAGTGATACCGCCTGAAGACCACCTCAAATCTAACGCATTTCTAACGCGGCGGATGAGCCCCCCATGAGCCTTTACCAATGACCAGCGATAAACTTAAAGATGAACTGCATTAAAAATGCAGCGCTCAGCAACCCGCCCATCCATCGTTTGTAAGTAGGTGCTGATATGAATCCAAGGTATTTACCTCATACACTCTTAAGTGTTGTATTGGCCTGTACGGCAGTGGCAGGCTGCAGCGAGTCTGAAACGCTGGAGGTGTTTTCCTGCGATGACAGTATCTGCTTTACCGCCCCAGCGTTAAGCCAAACCAACTACTACGTTCATAGCGGCGGCATCAGCAGATCCGACTGCGACAGCGACTGTATATATTGGGAAGTGCTAACCCCCGGCGATGACAACGCCATCAATTACCAGAACCAAGGCGAGATAAAGTATGGTCAATCGTTTGAACATATTCAGGTAACGACGCCACCCCGCGCCCTTAAGCAAGGCCGCTACAATGTCTCCTTCAACATTGGCTATGCCAGTTCACTAAACGGAAAACGAGGCGCACGGTTCTCAGCGACATTCACTGTTGATGGGAATGGTAACCTGACGGGCAGTTAGAGCCATGCCGTCTTCAGGGGCTACCCCAGAACGGCGAGGAGGTGTCTAACTTCCTGGTGGTGATTCAAAAATCTCGCTATTCATGTACTGATGAATACTAGAAAAATTACGTTGTAACTAAATAAAAAAGTAGCTAAAGTTCTGCTGTCATGGAGGACAAACAGATGAAACTAAAAAGCTGCGTCACGCCTTTTCTATTAGCAGTTGTTGTAATCTTCAACGCAGGATGCGACTCCCCCCATCAAGGCGATTCTATTGCCGCACCCGACACGCGTTTTTCTGCTGAAGTTCCACCTAATTGGGAGCTGATAGGTGATGGACCATCCGAATTAGATTCTCGAAGAATCACTTACCTCACCGAAGATGCGAGCTTGGTGACAATAGACCTTTTTGTCAAATCAACCGAGAGTATCAACATCTATGGCTTCCTGAAGTACCACATGGAAAGTGCCGTGCCTGAATCTAAGCGAAAAGACTTAACCGTAACGCAAGGTGAAGTTCAACGGAAAGAAGGGTTTGGGCTCTATGTTGAGGTTAAATCGCCGCAAGCACTAGAGTACGAGTATTACGCGGAAATCGTAGAGGTGTCACTTGGTTCCGCGAGTGCATTCATAACGCTTCATTGCCCCTTGGATGAAAAATCTGCTCATTTAGACAGTTTTAATAGGCTAGTAAAGACAGCATCATATAAGTAGCCCAAAATCAGAAGGATCTGAATATGAACCATGACGGAAATTTGGTTAGCTCATTAGGAGTTAAGCTCTACGTAGAGGGCTTTAACGCCATCCCGACTTCGAATATTAAGCACATGGAAAATGATGCTTTCTATAATACAAAGTGGGAACAATGTCAGTTTGGATGCCACACTCCATCGTACCGACGAATAGGACCATCAAGCTCATATGATGTCGCGCTGAACGAAGTTGAAAAGAAGTCCAAACTTCTTGCCGGTCTTATTGATGGAATATATACAGAAGGGTTTGCTCAACCTCGAAACATTGGATTAGGAATTGAAAGAACTGCCGAAGGGCTTGGCTTACTGGGGGAAGATAGTTTCAACCAGGTTGGTGCCGAAAACCTTGTCGTATTTGACGGTGTTGCAGCCCTTTTTAAGAAGGCGATGGAAACCGACTATGCTTCAATCATAAACCCGATCGCGCAATGCGTTTCAACTGTCGTAAGTTCATATATCAACTTAATACCCAAAGAGATCCTCGAAAAGGCCATCCGATCCGAAGCCCTTAGGATATCAGGTGAAGTTAATACAACCTTCATTTTGTCAGCAGCACAGTTAGGTATTCTCAGCCCTCCTAATCCAGCCACTCTGTCACAAGCCCAAAGCCTTTTAAGTGGAACGAGTGGTAAGATTATTGGCAAACGAATTGGAGTAAAGGTAACTGAAGCGGTTGTCTCAATTATCGTCTACAAGATATCTGTGAAGATTCTAAAATCTCCAGACCTAAATCGAAAAGTTAAACGCACTTTTTCCAGCTTACGCAAGGCTGGCAAGGGAAAACTGGCGACAGTGCTGTTATTGCTTCTTAAAGGTAACGGAACATTAGGATACGCCGCCAAATCAAGCAGAAAACTACAACAAGACTGCCCAAGGCTATGGCGACTGATGCGATACGACCTGAAAGGAATCGATATGATGCTGTTTTTAGTCTCAGGTTATCTCGAAGAATACATAGACAGAATTAAGCTAATGGAAACAGATCCCATGATGTTTATCAGCCTAATGAATGCACTTTCAAAGTCAGGAAAAACCAGCGAAATTTTCTTACCCAAAAAAATATAGAAAATCGCCAGTTCTCACCATAAACATGTAAATACTATATCTTTACTAGCTCAAGTTTGGGTTAGTAAAGATTAGCTGCTGTTACCACGGTTCACCCGATAACTGAAAAAAATCACCCTACTCAATCAGCTTAGTTTGATATCGAGTACTGCGGCCGCCCCCAGCCAGCTTCTCAATCGCGCCTTTATCCAACAATTCGGTCAGATGCCGCGTTGCTGTCGCTTTACTGACCTTCGCCACTTTTTGATACTGGCTGGCATTAATGCCATTTTCAAAGCCCTTTTCGCCACCATCCAACAACCGGTTCAACACCTTTGCTTGCGCCGGATGGAACCCAGACTCTCTGAACTTTTGCCAGAAGCGGGTCTTGACAATTGTTCGCTCAATCGCCAGTAACGAGGAATCTAAGGCGTCGTTCAGCATGTCCAAAAACCACTCAAGCCAAGCAGTTATATCCAAGCCTCCTTTTTGAGTCTGCTCCAAAATACGGTAGTAGCCGGAACGGTCATTTAAAATAGCCACTGACATTGCATATAGGCGAATACTTTGACTATCAGCTTGCGCCAATGCCATATCTGTTAATGCCCGCGTAATACGTCCGTTTCCGTCATCGAACGGATGCAGGGTCACAAACCAGAGGTGACAAAGTGCCGAGCGTAACAAAGGATCAAGCAACTCATCATCACGGCTTTGATTGAACCACTCGACAAAATCCTGAAGTTGTCCCTCTAACCCTTGCCGAGGCGGCGCCTCAAAGTGTACGACGGGACTCTCTAACCGACCAGAAACAACCTGCATTGGCTCGGGGCCACGCAATTGCCCTACCCTGATAGGCTGCATTGATAATTCATTGGCTGGAAACAACCAACGGTGCCACTGAAACAAACGTGCCGTCGATAGTGGCTGTTTAAGATTGTCCAAAGCATCCAACATCATTGCCGTAACACCCTCAGAACGATCCGAGGTTGGATAAGGTGACTCTTCAAATATTCCCATGCGACGGGCTAACGATGAACGAACAGATTGAACATTTAGTTGCTCGTTCTCGATCGCCGAAGAAGCGAGTATGTTTGACAACAATGTGTTTAGAGCATGCTCCGACGGATCAGATTGAACAGAAGTTTTGCCCAACAAGATCCCCTGCTTACGATAGACAGCCCTGATCTTTGGCAAGATAGTTTCCGCTTGCCAGGAGAAGTTAGGCCAAGCATCCGCTTGCCATATCCACATCTGCGCCATTCGATCCTCAGGATAAGAGTTACCAGAGTTGAGCCGAATAAACATCATATTCGAATCACTAAGTGAGCCGATAATAGACTCTAATCGGCTCATTTCGCAAATCGGACAGACATCTAAGAGTAAATGAGATAGCCGTAAGCTAAGCTGTAAATGACGAAACGCAACTCCCCAGCAAGATTTTTTAACAACACAAGAAGCAACACAGGGACGTTTCACAAGGACAAATACTATGTGTTTTCAGATAGCTACGAGCTCGGTTCAAATCCCCCCGGCTCCACCAACTACGTAGTAAAAAAGCCCTGAATTTTCAGGGCTTTTTTATTTTCATCCCCACAGAGATACCGTTTGAAGCCTACCTCAAATCTAACGCATTTCTAACGCAGCACACGTACGGTGAGCAGCCTAGGATGATAATGAGATAATCCATAGCAAATCTATCAGACGTCACAAACAGCGCCCGACAGGCTAATTGAACCATAGTTATGCTACCACTATAATCATGTTCAAAAATATACATGTAGCACTGTGCATCAGCACAATCACAGGGAAGATAAATGAGTAGCAGGAAGCTAACCCAAGGCGAAATCGCACTCGCTAAAAAGATATTTAGAAACTCTATCGACTACAACAAAGTCACTATTCACAGGGATAAACACAACGCCTTACAGGACGAAACTGCAGCAGTAACACCTAACGGCGAAATCTACATTCCTCATCCTAATCATTATCAAAATGATTTTTCACAAACTACCATTCCAGATTACAACAGCCTGTTTATTCATGAGATGGTACATGTATGGCAGTATCAGAATAACGTGCTCAATCCGATTATTGCTGCAGCAATCGAAATGTTGAGGCACATGTTCCAATATCACAAGGCGTACCAATATACGCTGGAAGAAGGAAAGGACTTACTGGATTATCGTATAGAGCAACAAGCTGCCATTATTGAAGATTACTATCGCTCACAGTACCTAGGTGCACCTCCAGTTCGAAATAGGAATGGCCACCGCAATATCCAGAACCAGTTGCCACCGAACGAACGAATGAATGCCTTTCGGCGTGTTCTAATTAATTTTATCTCCAACCCCAAGTATGCCAACAGCAATATGAAATGTAGTCGCTCCAAATTAGCCATATCTCGTAGCCCTTTAACCTGTTCGGAGAAGTAAAATGAAGTACAGCCAGTTGCCAATGGTCTTTACTTTATTGTTGCTATTTGGGTGCTCTGAATGGTCTGAGCTAAAGACCATTCAGGAGGATGGAGAAATATTCTTTACCGCAGACAATTTTGCAAATACTAAAGTTGCTTTTGACACGATGACAGTTAGAAAAATGGATTGCGAAGTTGATTGCACTTACTGGCAGGCTCTGCGCCCTGTAGAAAAAGACAATTTACCTCATACATACAGTGAAGCTAACATTCGTTATGGGCAGCAACTTGAAAACATTACGGACATCGTTCCCCCTAAAGCTTTAGAAGCTGGGAAATATCAGGTAAGTGGCATGCTGTTCTACAAAAATATCAATGGCGAACTTTCTGGTGGCGGCAGGTTTTCAGGCGAGTTCGAGCTCAAATTAGTTGGTAAAAAACTGGTATTGATAACAGACTAATCAATCAGCTTAGTTTGATATCGAGTACTGCGGCCGCCCCCAGCCAGCTTCTCAATCGCGCCTTTATCTAGCAACTCGGTCAGATGCCGCGTTGCAGTTGCTTTACTGACCTTCGCGACTTTTGGATATTGGCTGGCATTAATGGCATTTTCAAAGCCTTTTTTGCCACCATCGAACAACCGGTTTAACACCTTTGCTTGTGCGGGATGGAGCCCTGATGCTCTGAATGGTTGTCAAAAACGGGTTTTAAATCGCCAATAAAGAGGAATCTAAGGCGTCTTTCAGCGTATCCAAAACCATTCAACCTCGCAGAGGTATACTTTAGCAACACAAGACACCGGCGTTTCGCAAAGACGAATTGTATGAATTTTCAAATAGCTAAGAACTCGGCTCAACCGAACCACTAGTGGTGAGATAACGTCGGAGCCTGCAACGACGGCCCGCAGGCCAGCGGCAACGCCGCGAATCAATCTCCCCGCCCCTCGGAATAGCTAATGTAGCATTCAAAGCTATGGACAGTTCACTTTCGAATACAAGAAATAAGCTCGTGTTTAGGGCAACATGAGTGGCTACCCTTTTTTGTAACTCGTCTTAGCCTTTCTGCTCACCACCAGTCAACTCCGGGTCACGGTCTCTGTCGAACATTTTCGATGGCTCGGCAGCCTTACAACGTGCAACCGCCTGTTTCAATTCTCGATCTGCCTTCTTGAGCATACTGCCAGCAACAGCTTCCAAACCTAATAGCGCCAATAAACCAATAGCTAGCTCCAGAAAGACGGGTTGCCAGGCACCGGATGAAAAATAGGATAACGCAAAGAAAATTAGCATTGCAGCAACGCTGCACACCTCAAATAGCCAACCTTGTCGCGTAGAAGCATATATGAACAACGGAGAAACAATAAAAAACAGCATGATGGCAGACAGCTCTATGAAAAAACTCTCAAGCCACGACTCAGACGTACTAAGAAAGATCCCTACAACCGCCGCTATCAATATGCTTGTCAACGTGGTGTAAAGAAAGACCATGAAACAGCCTGAAGTGAAAACATCATGGGCCCCGGCCATCGCTTCCATATCTTTCTCCGCTTCATGTCGAAGTAGAGAGTCGTAAGATTCATCAGTTTGCATGCTTCAGCCCTTAGCGTATCGAAGTTGACAATACGTTGAGGTCACATACGCGCCTTAAAGCAAAACCATTAAGCCATGCACCCCAATCGCATCTAGCATAGTCAATCTAGCTTACTCCTTCGTTAAACAGTTTTAACGGAGCAAGTGTGAACTCAGCGAATCAATGCTAACAAGACTGCGACACACTTCCTCAACAACAACTGAAACTCATACAACACTATTCGTACTGAGGTCTGAGTAGAGGAAAGTTCTTGCACTCAAGCAGGAATTTGAGAAGATCCAGCTCCCTATAGAACACACCATAATCAAGGAAGAGATATGGGACTCGTCATTTTACCGTTACTACTGATCTGGTTAATTGCCACGGGATACTCGCTTCACCTTTGGTATACAGCAACTTACTCCGAGCATTCTATTCTTTATGCGTTACTGGCACTTATGTTGGGTACAGCGCTCGCCATCGGCTATTCATGGTTAGGATTACAAATCTTCAAATCCAAGGAGTCCATTTGGGCTTTTGAAATCTTGTTCTTTTTCATGTGGAATAAGTACAGCATTGCCGCTTTTCTTCTTGCTGCCAGTTATCCTTTATGGAAACACACACAATTTGCGATCCCACACGCAGGCGCTCTTTGCTTCCTCATAGCATTTTCATTATCCCTGGGCACACTGATAGGTAGCTTCCAATCAGAGAGTTTTGTTGAAGAGCACGAAATACGCGTAACGCATTAGTGCGCAGATGAAACGACAAAGGCCCCCATAAGGAGGCCCTTTTGTTGCTTGGTTTTCGGCAGGCGCTATTTACTTCTCGACTTTTAAGTGGGCTCGCTTCTGCGCTTTGTCGATAGCCGCATCTTCTGCTGCAGATTTTTCAGGTGTAAGTTTTTCACCTTTAGTGGGCCCCGCTATGTAGCCATCTTCCTCGAAGCCCTCAGGTTTTTCAGCACTGAATAGCTTATCGACAAATTTTTTGCCATCTTCCAGCAACCAGCTTCGAAACTCCGGTGTGCCAGGTCTAGGACGAGTATCTTTAGACATTGTTATTCTCCACTACCTTCTACAGATCTAACCATAAGTGAGTCGGAACATTACTGGCTTTCCCTCGATACAGAGTAAGGTCGTGACTTTGATAAAAGCGAATCAACTCTTCATTCAATGGCCGCATGATCCGCAACTGACTAGCATCTATGGATCTGGCATAAAACCTGAGTGCAGCGATGGAGATATCCGTCACTTTGCCCTTCAACAAGTTATGCAAAGGCGATCGCTCAATGACATCTAGTCGCATCTTATCGCCGGTGAAAGTAGGTTTGCCAATGCTACGCCCACAAAGCTGCCCGGTACTCCATATAGCTAGGTCAAACTGTTTCCGATGCCTGAACTTATAGCCCCACCAGCCAACTTCTCATATGACTAGACTTCACCGAGTCACTTTATACCGTTTCTTCTCTGCACATCGACTAGGCTAAACAGCAACAACTACTTTCCGGCGGAACGGAGTCGATCATGTACAAGTGCAAACACTTTCAGATCCATGAATTAGTGCCTAAATCGGTTTTTAAAAAGCGCGGTGAAAAAGCGTGGCAGCTGCTGGATGACAGGCTCTTAATTACCCTTGATAGGCTCAGGGAGAAGTTTGGTTCGATGACAGTAAACAACTACTACTGGCAGGGTGACCGCGAATGGAGCGGTTTAAGAACCAGTGACAGTCCCTATTACAGCCCTTTTAGTCAGCACAGCTTTGGTCGGGCAGCGGATTGCCTGTTTCAGGATCATGATGCTGAAAGCATACGCCAACAGATCTTAGCCGCTCCGAGGCAACACGAATTCGAGCTAATAGGCAGCATCGAACTGGATGTATCCTGGTTGCACTTCGACGTCAGAAACTGCGACAGGATAATGACCTACAAGCCATAGTCCGGCGAACAGATCCGCTGAATTTGGCCATCACACACCGACAAACATACAACTCACTTCTACACTTTAAGTGAGGCGCTCTGCGGAATTGCAGCAACCAGCGTCGTGATGAAAGTTGGATTCTCGTCTGTTACATAGGAGGGAGATCTAATGGCTGATGGGAATAGAGATAAACTCACCCCCCTCTCTGATAGCAATGAGCTGCCATGGCGGCTCTACACCATAGTGGCAATCATAGTACTCGGCGCCATCGCTGCTTTTCATTGGGGTTACTCCGACGTCGAACTTCTGTCCGTTAATCCCGAGTTAGTTGAAAAAGGCGGTGATATCTTTCTTAAGTATCTATTTATTGTGGTGGCTGTCGAACGAGCTGCGGCAGTATTTGTAAGCAACTACCGCAACCGTAAAGTCGCCGATTGGACACTCAGAATATCCCGAATTAAGGAGACGCTCGCCGACGATGAGCAACACGTTAATGTACTGAAGATGGTGTTTGAACGGGAGATACAAGTGGCCAGAAAGGTCTTAGATAAAGGGATGTTTGGCCTACTGATCGCGCCGGATGACAACGCGGACGAATACCGAGCAGCCCTGCTCTGCCTGAAGCACAGTTACGAGTTCTCCCTTGCCAGGCATCAATCTACCTGCAATCGGGATGTCACCTTCTTTGTCTTTATTTCAGGCATCGTGCTCGCCTCGCTTGGGCTCAGTATACTGGCGGATATCCTGTCCAATATCTCTGAAATCAGTGGCGTTCACGGTAACTTGGTCAGGTTCGCCGATGTGCTGATCACTGGCGGCTTACTCGGCGGCGGCAGTGCTGGGCTAAATTTCGCTTCAACTCGATTTGCTGAACTGATGAAGAAGAATTAGTCGCTAGTAACTCCAGTAAAAAAGCCCTTTGTTTTATCAAAGGGCTTTCGTTGTGAGCTTAGCGCAAACCAAACCCACTAAAACAGAGGGTCACTTCAGCCCCGCCAACTCACGCTTTAACTGTGAGTTAAGCACGGGGAAGCGTCGGTAAGACTTAGGATCGGCACTGTCTGATTCGATATGAAATCCAACGGCCAAACGTTCACGCTTCCACTGGTTGCGGCAATACAGCTGGTAATAGCGTTTAACCCAATCGATCAGCTGCTGGCGCTCATAAGGTTGTCCCAACGGGCCATCAGCGAGACGGTTTAACACCCCCTGTGGATTGAGGTATTGCACCTGTCCCAGCTTGCGGATCTCATCGAGTATTGGGAATGGCATCAGATCGGCTTCATCGGTTTGTTCAACCGGACGTAGCTCTGCCGTCGGTCGCTGACGGTTAACAAAGCCTAACGCATCAATGGTCAAACTGAATTCATCAGCGTCAATCGGTCTGACGGTCACCCCTTGCTTTTCAACAAACTCGTTCAGTAACAGCACACGAGTTTTACTGATGCCGCCAATGGGTGATAGCACGCCACTGGTGTCACCATCCATGGTGGTATAGCCCACGGATGCTTCACTCATATTTGAGGTCGCCACCAGCAGTTTGTTTTCCCGGTTCGCCACCATCCAGATACCGGGGCTGCGCACCCGCGCCTGAATATTCTGCAGAGTCAGATCATCATCTTGCCAGTTCAGCGGCTTGGCACCATCAATACCGTTAATGCGGGCGCTGTACTCCTCCACCAGTGAGGAGATCGACCAGTTAATGTGCTTGGCACCTATCGCGCCAGCCACGGCGGCGGCAGCACCAGAGGTCGTTTCACTGCTGTTATCTGAGCCCTGATAGACAGTGGTCAATACTTGAGGAAGTACGGTTTCCGTCAACCAAGTCAGGCGTTGTTCTGTTGCCTTTGGTACTGCAAACTGAAACCCACAAATAGCCATCGCTTTGGCGTAATCTTCTGGTGCCAATTCAGAAACAGCCAATGCGTGAGCGTAATACACCAGCGAGGCACACAGCGCCGAATCTGCGCCGCCAGAGAGGCTAATGGCATAGCCCGCGGTGGTTGTCTTGCGCATCCAATCCCACATACCCAGCGCACCTGTTCGCAGTACGATGTCGTGCTCACTCAGCACTGGCAACGAGTCAATGGCACCGCTGATCTGATAATCCGCTTGTTGCTTTAAGATCCCAGCATGTTCAATCAGGTCAATCTGCATCACATCGGACTGCAACTGGCTGGAGATTATGCGTTGCGTACGGTTTGCATGCAGATCCACATCCGCCATCGTGACCACGACATCATCAAACTGTAAGCGCTGAGCTTCCGCCACCAACTCGCCATTTGAAGCGATCATATTGCCGCCATCGTAAACCGCCCTACCCGCTTCGCAGCCTTGTAAGTTGGCATAGGCATAGACGACACCGAAAGCCCGTGAGCCTTCCTGCACGAATCGACGGCGCACCTGATGCTTGCCTAACGCAAAATGACTGGCAGAAGGGTTAAGGATCACATCGACTTGGCGTTGGTAGAGCTGACGCCCGGGTCTGGCGGCCACCCAGCTGTCTTCACAGATCTCGAAGCCTATCCGCACGCCATCAATACTAAAGGCCTGATCACCAATCGGTACCTGCTGCCCACCGATCATAATTTCAGTGGACTGCCCCACCGGCCAAGGCGCAAACCAGCGCGACTCATAGTGGATACCGGAACGGGCCAATGTTTGCTTACATACGATGCCAAGAATGCGCCCGGTAGCAATCAGCGCGACAGCGTTAAACACCTGGCCACCCGGGTAACGCAGCGGTAAACCAACGGTAGCTAGCAAGCCTGCGGGCACTTGCTCGCAAATAGTAATCAGTGCTTTCTCTACATCCGCCAACCAATCACTACAGAAAAACATATCTTCACAGCCGTAGCCGCTCAGGCACAACTCAGGCATCAACAGCAGTTCAATATTTTGTCGCGCAGCATCGGCCATGGCCTGTTCAATAAGGCTGGCATTGTGCTGTAAGTCCAAAGCAACGGTATTTAAGCTGGCGGTACCTATTCTCAGTGTTGTTTTCATTTGTTCTCTCTTAGATATTGGCCAGAACTTTGGTCCGCACATCCATATCAACCGCAAACGTATTCATTAAATATTCCAGAAAACTGCGGTCTCGACACATTGTTTTTCCAGGGCTATCGGAGATCTTCGCCACTGGATGACCATTTAGACGCACCATCTTCATCACCATGTTCATCGGCTTGTTCACGCCAAAGTCGCCCATCAGCCAGGTCCCAATACCAAAACTGGTTTTAATCCTGCCTTGAAAATGACTATATATCGCCACTGCCTTTTCAAAATTAAGCCCATCGCTAAATACCAGCGTCTTCTGGCTTGGGTCGACTTTCAAAGCTTCTAAACGGGCGATGATCTTGTCACCCCAAAGAATGGGATCACCGGAATCATGACGATAGCCATCGTATAACTTAGCGAAATATAGGTCCAAGTCGTTGCAGAAGGAATCGACGCCAATAATATCCGTCAAAGCAACACCCAAATCTCCGCGATACTCCGTCACCCAATTATCCAATGCCGCACGTTGAGAGTCGACTAAACGATAATTTAGCTGCTGGTGGGTTTGAAACCATTCGTGAGCCATCGTACCAATACAGCTAACGCCAAACTCCCTTGCAAGCAACGGGTTAGACGTACCCACAAAATTCTGAGGTAGCTGTTGCGTTAGCATATCCACTACCTGTTTTTGTGCCGAAAAAGAAAAACGACGACGAGTACCGAAATCGGCAAATCGGAAATCGGATAAATCACACTTATCCCCAAGGGCTTCCAGCTGCTTTATCTTGGTATAGGTCGACTTTCTAATCAGATCACTGTCGACCTCAGGATACCGTTGCCGATTACGGATCTCAGAAAGGCACGCCATTAAAGGGATTTCAAAAGGCGACACATGCAATTGCGGGCCTCTTGCGGTCACTTGTAACTGGCCATTGACGGCGTTCAAGGAGAGCAAAGAGGGATCATAACGGAACAGCTGCAACCAACGCAGATAGTCTGGTGACAAGAAAGAAAAGTTGCTAGCAAGGTAGTTGTACTGATCATCCGTCAGATAGAGCTCAGATAATCCTTCTAATTCCGCCCGCAGCAGGCTGACATAAGGAGTTAAATCTTCATCGGTGCGACATTTGAATTCCCATTCCGCTTCAGCACCGGGGATTTGGTGCAAATAAGCTTGCCCCATCGTCAACTTATAAAAATCGGTGTCTAACATACTCTGAACACTGGTACGGCCAAACATATTGGTTTCTCCTTTAACCATTGGCAGGGGCGACAGCATCACCCAGGAAGCTGGGCAACTCAACCACGTTTTCACAGATTTTCACACCTGCTTGTTCAAGCTCAAGGCGTGCCGCATGAATGCTTTCATCTGCAATACCTCTGCAGGCTTCAATCACCACGATGACATTAAAGCCTGCATTTTTGAGCTGAATAGCCGTCGTTTTAACACAGTAGTCGAGTGCTAAACCGGCCACTAGCGTTGTGGTGACCTGCTTGCAGCGCAACCACTCGATCAGTCCCGTCGACATACGATCATTCAAATCGTGGTAGCAAGCTCCGTAGGGGTGCATCTCAGGCTCCATGCCCTTATAGACATGAAAGTCGTACGCTTCTAACGCTGGCAATTCATCTAACAGTTCAAAACCAACTGTACCGGGTACCGCATGAGCCACCCATGTCAGATCCGCGTTTGGCATAGCCAGTGGCTGGAGCATTTCGTCGTGGCTTTTCACCACCCAAGGCGCGCTGGGGCTATGAGCGTCCTTAGTCACGACACGGAGATCGGCAAAACTCGCCATCGCATTAAGTGCAGGACCAATTTCATCGCCCCCAGGCACAGGCAGTTCATTGGGGCACAAGGGCGTGAATGTCTTTTGCGGATCAACATCTATCGATGCAATCAAGTTCCGTTTATTCATAATTCCGTTCTCCATACATAGCCTTATCGCCACGCTTATTGGTATCTCTAAAACACCTTTAAGCAGAAAGGTATTGCAAAAATACCTTTCTGTCAACTATGATGAGCCTCAATAACTCTGAGCCATGACACACAAGCTAGCTAATCCGCTTTTCTGTGTCTCTTCAACAGCAGCAACAGGTTGTGATCAACATGTCAGATAGGACGACACAAAAAATTGCGGTATTCGGATCCGCATTTAACCCCCCTACTCGCGGACATCAAGATGCTATTTCCCAGCTAACGGAACAAGGTTTCGAAGTATGGCTTGTACCTAGCTTTAAGCATGCATGGGGAAAAGAGATGGCCAGCTATGAGGTACGCTGCGAGATGGTGGCTGCATTTATAGGTGACTTGGACAATCCCGCAGTTCAACTCATGGCCATTGAAGATCAGTTACAGCAAGCAGATAAACCGATCTACAGTATGACGCTAATGGAGCATCTGCAACGTGCCTACCCTGCGGCATCTTTCGCTCTGGCAGTAGGCCCTGACAATGCAAATAATTTCTCTAGCTTCCACCGTTCCGACGAGCTTTTAGCGAATTGGCCATTGGTTGTTGTGAACGAACGCGCGCCAATCAGAAGCACATTGGTCAGAGCACGAATCGCCAATGATGAGGACATTAGCCAGTGGGTCACTCCTGCCGTACGCGATGTGATCCACCAGCATCAGCTTTACCAAGGAGGGTAGTACGATGTTTGCAACCGTTGATGTCGCGCTGTTTCGGATCAACCCTGACGTTGGCACAGGACAACTTGAACTACTGCTCTGGCGACGTAAGGCAGACAGCGATACCTTTCCAAACTGCTTTGCCTTACCTGGCGGATATGTTTTTGAAAACACAGACGAGCAACTGCAAGATACAGTTAGCCGCCTGATCATCAACAAGGTCGGCGTTGAACCCGCGCATATCGAGCAGGTTTGCACTGTCGGTAATGCCAAACGCGACCCCAGAGGTTGGTCGATGACAGTGCTGCACTTAGCACTGGTGCCCTTCTCTCGTTCGGCCTTGGTATCTGATGAACAATGCTGGGTACCAGCGCGACACTATGCAAACAGTACTGCGCAGGAGCAGAACAAAGGGGACAAAAATCAACAAAATAATGATCACGCGCTCCCTTTTGATCATAACCAATTAGTTACACTCGCCGTCGAGCGCCTCTCCAGTAAAGCACTGTATACCAGTCAACCACTGTATCTCGCTGAGCCAACCTGCTCACTTCCCGAATTACAGCGGATTTATGAAGAACTACTGCAAAACAAGCTACATAAGAAGGCCTTTAGAGACAGATTATTGGCAACCAATTTGCTGGTAGATACTGGAAAACGGATCCAGGGGCGGGGTTCACCCACCGTGCTTTATCATATTCAACAAACAGGCATTACGACCTTCGAGCGCGTGATGCAGGGTCATAAAAAGGACTAAACAGGAAAACATATGGATATCGAAATTATCTCGAAAAAGAAAATGTACAACGGCTACGCCAAAGTAGAGCAATGGCAAGTATCACAAAACGGCCAAACAAAAACCGTTGAATGTGTTCAGCGCGGTCAATCAGTCGCAGTGCTGCCTTATGATCGCAACACCGACTCAGTGTTAGTGGTCTCTCAGTTTCGCCCTGGCGCAATAGACCAAGGACCAAGCCTGATCGAAATGGTGGCAGGCATGATTGATGAAGGTGAAACCGCGGAACAAGCAGCACTCAGAGAAACGATAGAAGAAGTTGAACTCGCGTTAGACGGATCGGCCTTAACCAAGCTCGGCCGTTTTTACCTAAGCCCCGGCATCAGTACCGAAACAACCACCATTTTCCTTGTCGAAGCAGACCTCAGCCAAGTAGATGTCAATAAAATTGGCGGACTGGTGGAAGAAGGCGAGCAGATCCGCAAGCACCTGATCTCCGCGCAAGAACTACGCACTATGCTAGCCAGTGCGAACGGTGCCAGTGTGACCTTAGCACTTGCCGCAAGCGCACTCCCTTTATAGAACAGAAAGTTTCCTCATGAAGTGGTTTATCAATACCTGAAAGCGTAACAACGCTAGGCGATAAGGCATTTAAAGAAAACAACATCGGATCTGTCGAGCTGCCGCAAGCTATTGGGAAAGATGCATTCTTTGGCAATCCAGGCGAGCAACAGCAGATGAACCTTTATGGCAATGACGTAGCAGAAACGTATGCCAGCACTGACAGCAACATTCTGTATTCTGGGCTAAAAATGGCAGGTTCTGACGCTTAGCTGTGCATCTAAGGAGTGGATCACAATGCAACACGGGACGGCTCAGGTGATCTGGGTCGCCCCCGCAGTTCGTTCATGGAGTCATTGATTGCACCTCTACAATCTCACCTCAATCGCAGTATTAAAGCTGACCTCTATTGGCTATCGCCATGATCATCTCGGCGATACGGCTATCAGTCGCATACAACACACCACGATGATTCATGAAAGTAGAATCACAACGATTAAGATCCAGCGGCGCACCATAAATATCACTAACCCAGCCATCTGCGGCGCTTGTAATAGCGGCGGTGGCGGCAAAATCCCACAAACTACCGCCGCCAGGATGGGTCTTCGGTAATTTAAAGTAGCAGGCGGACGGATGTTCCAGCACCTGTATCGCGTTCATCACAGCACCGGCATCATGGGCTATGTCTATCGCCGAGTATCCTAATAACTGAACCTGTTGCTCAAGCCGAGACATTAGTATTTTGAAATTGGCTTGCTGAACAAAACTACGGTCAAAAAAACAGCTCAATATGGGTTGGCTATGATCTTGCTCAGTCGCCGGAAACAGGTTGTGAACCTGGCTGCCTCCGATGCCCTTGGGTTGCCAAGGCAAGCCATTCTTATAGAGCAGATGCTCACTGCCGCACACAACCCCTTGATATAAATTATTACTGGACGGATGCGCCACCACCCCCAGTAACGGCTGGCCTAGCTTAGATACCAAAGCAATAGAAACGGCGTAACCAGCGCCACCTTCAATAAAAGGCAAAGTGCCATCCAGCGGATCAATACACCAGAAGTAATCCCTGGTTAATCTGGGGTGCTGAGCGTGACCATACTCATCGGCACTTTCTTCGCCAAGCAAAGCAATCTGCCATTGCTCGCAGCTCGGCTGTAAGTGCAGCTTAATCAGCTGTTCACACGCAATATCCACCTGCGTCACCACTTGTGAAGCCAAGCTGTCACCGCCAACCTTGTCCTGTACTTGCAGCGCTGAGCGGTCAAAACTCTGAATATAGCGGGCGGCAGCGGTGGCGGCTTTACTGGCATAAACCAGCAATAGTTTTAGCTCCTGTATCGACAATTCAGCGTTAGCTTGCTCAGTCATGATCGACCTTATTATCCGACGCCACGATGGGGTTCACACTAGCCGGCTCTGCTGCGACTTGATCTAACGCTAGCAATGCTTGCTCGGTGAGGCTTCGGCTGTAGTCATTTATCTTCCAATGGTCTGGGCACCAGCCCTGAACAAAGCGCTGAAAATCAGCCCAGGTGATCGCAAACATAAAGCGCCACTCCTGCTCCAGCGCTGGCCAATCAACAACGGCTGTCTTGCTCTGTCGCTGCAACGCTTCGAATAAAAAACGGAAATAGGTATCCAACAACGGTTCTTGCCATTCTTCACATAACGCTGGCGGCACCGCACTACTAATGAATAGCATCAGATCCTTGATACCTGGGCCTTGGCCGACATATTGAAAGTCAACCGCTGCGGCTCGTTTACCATCTGCCGAGAAGCAGAAATTCGCCAGCTTGGCATCACCATGGATCAGCGTCTGATAGCGGCATTGTTTGATCGCGCCATCAAGCGCTGGTGCCGCTTGCTGTAAGCGTAAATCTGTCATCGCCGCTAATTCATCAGGCCGAGTGTCTAAATGCCAATAACCGCCTACCGGCCATAATTCATCCGCCGCTTGGTCAAGAAAACGGGCATGAAAATTGGCCAGCCAATAGATGCAGGCCTCTATCTGCAGGACATTAGGCTGCTCAATCAACTCAGGAAAATCGATAGCGAGATCTTCTAGTACCAACAGCATTTCGTCTGCATGGCGTTCGACAAATAAACAGCGGGGTACTCTGCATGTTGGCAAACATGAATCAGCATAAATCTGATACCAATGCTGTTCCACATCGTAAGAGTGCATTTTGCGTTGAAACGAGAGATCGCTATTCCAACCTCTGGGATGGTCTACCGGCGCACGAAAGAGGATATGCTTAACAACAACGGAGCTAAGTTGGGGAA
The DNA here is from genome assembly GCF_003336225.1 of Corallincola holothuriorum. Classification (NCBI taxonomy): domain Bacteria; kingdom Pseudomonadati; phylum Pseudomonadota; class Gammaproteobacteria; order Alteromonadales; family Psychromonadaceae; genus Corallincola; species Corallincola holothuriorum. The sequence continues at coordinate 27,613 of NZ_QPID01000008.1, read as the reverse complement.
TGTTGGTATTGTCGCTCATGCTGTCAACATGCACCAATGAGACCCTAAATAGCTCCCCTAATCCACCCCATAAACTTTGAATAGGGGTAACCTCTGCCAGTCGTTCGGCTCCCGTTACTTGCAGTATTTTGTCCCGGACAATAGCTGAAATAGCCATGAAAGCATGTCAATAATGAATAGTTTTCCGCAGTCTACACCAACGCCTAAACAGGAGGACAAGGTTTATTCACGGCTGCTATAAGTTTCATAATCGTTTTAAGCGCTATGTCTCAATAGATCATCCTCTACGCGACTTAGATTAACCGTTACGAGTAATCCAGCAGCCGTTGATAAGCGATATTTAACAAGCCAAAGCAGTCGCTTTGTATCGTGCTATCATGCTGAAATAAGCACCAATAACCACGGCTAAATAGTCGCCAATATTAACCGCACGACCTAGGAGATAGAGCCATTCGCACACGTCTGTTTATTTTGGGCCTAATTTGGCTGGCACTAATAAGCGCCACAGTGCTCTGGTTCATATCAACGCAAGAAACACGGCTGACAATCGCTGCAGGGCCACGTCACAGCGAATCGTTTGAGCTGGCCTCTGCCATTGCTAAAGTCTATAACCAGCAGAATGAGCTCTCCCAAATAGATGTTTTTGAGACTGGCGGTTCATCAGACAACATCCGCTTATTGCAAGCCGGTCACGTTGACTTCGCAACCACACAAGCGGATGCACAGGTCAATGAAAAGAGTACCGCAGTGGCCTCGCTATTTGTTGATGCCTACCAGCTCATCGTCAACGATGCATCTAACATAAATAGCTTCAACGAATTACAGGGCAAGTTTGTGGTGACGGCACCACTAATCAGTGGCCAACACGATTCGTTCTGGTTTGTGGCCGACCATTATGGCCTCACGCAAGATGATTTAACGGCTTTGCCTATGTCAGAAGAAGCCGCTAATTTCGCCATGGTAATGGGACAGGTTGACGCCGCTTATCGAGTACGGGCGCCAGGCAACCGCGCTATCCGTGCGCTGGTGAGAAATCAGCAAATGCATATTGTACCAATCGAGCATGCTGAAGCGCTGTCTCTACGACACTCCTCTTTAAGCGCTGGTGTTGTGCCTGCCGGCGCGTATCGGGGATCGCCTCCCGTACCGGAACGAGATCTACCAACAGCCGTGTTGGATCGAGTTTTACTGGCTCACAAAGACCTCGACTATGAGGTGGTCAATGAACTCACAGCGCTGTTATTTGAACATCATTCTGAGTTAGCAGCGCACAGTAAATTAGCCGGGTTTATTAGACCTATTACTGATGACTCTGATATTCCTATCCCGCTACATCCCGGTGCTCAAGGCTATTACGATCGCGAAAAACCAGGATTCCTACAAAAGAACACTCGCATGCTGGCGTCGTTTATTTACGTAGGCGCTTTTGTTTCATCATTGGGACTAGCGCTCCGCTCACGGGTAATGCGCCGACGAAAAGTACGGGTTAGTGAATACACACTGCAGCTGATGAATATCGCGGAACAAGCGCAACAAACACAAGAAAATGCTCAGCTCCATGAGCTTAAAGATGAACTGGTCAAAATCCTCAACACCGTAGTCACTGATCTCTCGAAAGATAAGGTGACCCAAGAGGAGTTTGAACATTTCAGCTTTACCTGGCAGGCGGTGAACACGCTGGTTCGAGATCGTTTAGCCTTCGCGAATGGGATGGAGTAGCAACATGGTACGGAACTTATCACTACGATCTTGGCTAATCACCGCTCTCATTCTGGCGCTGCTGTTTATCAGCAGTGGCATCTTTATTACCCACCTCCTCACCAATCGCCAATTAGATGAATCAGCGCAACGACTGCAACTGATTAACAGCCTGCGCAAGCAGGCTCTGCTGACCTATTTCGAAACCGCCAGTACCGAGCTAACCTTCTGGAGTTTGAACCCCAAATTGGTCAGTAAGCAAGCTGAACTCAACGCCCTGTGGGATAATTATGCGGCGACACAGGGAGACCCAGGCGCTAGGTTGCGCGAAGTGTATGTCGAAAAAAATCCGCACCCGAAAGGTCAATACCGAGAGCTGGTTGATACCGGCATTAAAAACTCCCGTTACAACGAGATACATGTAGAGCTTCATCCTATGGCTCGCCGCTTTGTGACTGAACGCGGTTATTACGATGCGTTATTGATCACCCCAAATGGAAATACGCTTTACAGCGTCGAAAAAGAGGCCGATTTTGGTGCGGCGTTGCTGGATGATTCATGGCGAGATACCTTACTGTCCACCACTTTTCAGCGAGCGATGGCAACACCTGGCAAAGTAGTTATCAGTGACATTGCCCACTACCAACCGAGTGGCGATGCGCCTACGATATTTATCGCACGTACGATGAGTAACAAAAACGATCAGGTTTTAGGAGTACTGGTATTTCAGCTACCCACAGATGAATTACGCCAGATCATGCATTTTAAAGCGGGAATGGGCGAGTCAGGTGAAACCTATTTAGTTGGTCAAGACTATCTCATGCGCAGCGACTCTCGCTTTGAAAGCTCCTCTACCGTTCTCCAAAAACAGGTAAAAACACCGGCCATTGAGAATGCTTTGGCGGGTAATGCCGGGGTTATGCATATACCAGACTATCGCGGCATACCGGTTTTATCTGCCTATGACTATATCGACTTTGACACTTTTCGCTGGGCTATTGTGGCCGAAATTGATCGAGCGGAAGCACTCAATAAAGTCAGCGGCATTCATGCCTCGTTGGCAGGTTTGATGGCTCTGTTCTATGTCTTAGCGCTAGGCTCAGTTTGGCTAATTCGTGGTGATGACATTGAATCACAAGAGGCGCTATCGCTAATGCTTGATACAGATAACAATGAGCCTGAACAGCCTATCTAAGTCAGCCACCCCCAAATAGCTGTGGCCCTTATCACTAAGCTTGATGAGCTTTGCGATAAGGCCCTTGATAATCAAAAATACGGTGCTCGATTTTCCAGAATTTTTTCTGCTGACGGGCGATCACAAAATCTGGCGCGACCAGATCAGCAATTTGATCGACCACCTCTACCGCCGCGGCCAAAGGCTGCGGCTTGGCCGTCACCCGACGACAAAACAGCTCATTGAACTTTTTCCGCTGCCCAGCGCTAGCAAAATCAAAGCGCTCTTTTAATTCTACGCCATCCTCATCGTGATAAATCAGTGTCAGCAACTCGCCATCCGCCTGAGCGGATATTCCCGCACAACGCAGCACTTTGCGATCTTTCAACTGCAATGCCTGCCGTAGCAAATTATCCGCATCAATCAGCTGCGCGCCGCAATCATGGCACTGTCGCGCCGCAATATCATTTTGTGCATTGCACTGCGGGCACTCTTTATATTGATAACGAAAACCACACTGGATCTGTTGCTCTGCATCGGCAGGATCATTCACCAAGCCCTGACAACGACGGCCATGATGCTCAATCACATCACCATCAGCATCCTTTAGTCCCCAAAACAGATTGCCATAACCACACTCAGGGCACAGCACCTGCACCAGTTCACTGTTTGGGTTTGGCCGCACAATGCCGATTTCCGGCTGATGCAGGTCATAATTATTACCTGCATAGTCAATCACCAAACAATCATCTTTGCCGTCATAAAGACGTAGGCCACGACCAACGATCTGCTGATACAAACTCACCGACGCGGTACGGCGCAAAATGGCAATCAAATCCACATGGGGCGCATCAAAACCGGTCGTCAGTACCGCAACATTGATCAAAAATTTCAGCTGCTGCTGTTTAAACTGTTCAATCAGCAGGTCGCGCTGTTTACCCGGTGTGGCACCAGTAATCACTGCTGTTTCAGCATTAGGAAGATAACGGGCAATCTCTGCGGCATGATTAACACTGGCGGCAAATACCATCACACCTCGGCGCTGCTCAGCCAACACCAACAACTGCTCACAGATCGCCTTGGTAACTCGCGGGCAACGAGCCAGAAACTGATCCAATTCGGCTTCCGTGTACTCTTTGGGCAACTCATCAAACTGGTAGCGCGCAGCAGGCGCATCAATCACGGTTGGCGGTGTCAGGTAACCCCGTGAGATCAAGTGGCGCAATGGCAGTTCATAGACACATTTCTTAAAAGGCACAGATTGGTCTGTACGCACATAACCGTGGTGGTGTTGCTGATAGATCCAGCCTTTGTCTAAACGGTAGGGGGTGGCGGTTAGGCCCAGCACTTTTAGCTGCGGATTTTGCTGACGCAGATGACTAATCACCTGCTGATATTGGCTTTCACTCTCTTCGCTGATGCGATGGCACTCATCAACGATTAACAGTGAATAGTAACCGCTGAACTGCTGCAGATTACGACTCAGCGACTGCACACTGGCGAAGGTCACAGCATGTTGGCTTTCTTTGCGCCCTAAACCGGCAGAATAGATACCACCATCAAAGCCATAGGCCTGAAATTTTGCGTGGTTTTGCTCTACCAGTTCTTTCACGTGGGCCAGCACCAAAATCGGAAACCGTGCCAGTCTCGCCAACTCGGCGATAACGATACTTTTCCCCGCACCGGTAGGCAACACAATGACCGCCGCGTCATCGGTTCTGCGGAAGTGCGTCAACACCGCATCAACGGCAGCCTGTTGGTAGTCACGTAGTTGCACTCAATCTCCCATCTCTACACCCATTAAACACACAGCAAACCCAACACTCAGAGCTTCAACAAGAACGCTCCACCATTCTAATAAAGAAGCCCCGTCTTTTGGATCTGCTGCGGTAGCGCTCAAAATAATGGCGCTCAAAAGCTCGCACTAAATAGCCAAGCCAAATAGCACAACCTATTCCCAAAGTAATAGGCACGATTAATGCTAGCCCTATAAATGTTACGTAAATGTATCGAATTTGTTGCTCTTTGATTCAAATAGAGATCAATTCGCACTTTTTTGAAGCATTACCTAAGTGAGCCTCACCAACGTAGCGCGAGATGCCTAACTAACATATCGCCAGTGAAGCTCACTCTCCAGAGAAACACCTAATAAAAACATAATTGGAAGATCAATATGCCGATTGCCAAGTTTAAACGGAGCGCTGTTTGCGTCGCTATCGCTGGGGTGCTACACACCCCTGTATACGCTGAAGACGAGCCTAATCTAGATGATACCGAAGGGTTGGAACGGATCTCTGTAACCGCCTCTCGTCGCGTTAATACCGTGCAGGAGATACCACTAAATATCACCGCTTTGGGTGGCGATCAGCTGGCCGACAACCGGATCACAGACTTAGTCGACGTCGCGAAATGGGTGCCAGGTCTGAATGTGGTTGACCAAGGTGGGCGTGGTCCCGATCAGATTATTGTCCGTGGCTTAAATACCAGTTCACTAGGGCCAACTACCTCTAATAGTGGTGGCGGCACAGTCGGTACCTACGTCGGCGAGATCCCTGTTTATGTTGATCTTTTTCTCAATGACATGGAACGAGTCGAAGTATTGATTGGGCCACAAGGTACGCTCTACGGAGCAGGAACACTGGCTGGAGCGATCCGTTATATACCTGTCAAACCACAATTTGACGCGTATGAAGCCAACATCACCGGTGGTGTCTCACAAACCAGCCACGCTGATGATATGAATTACGAAAGTCATTTCGTATTTAATTTCCCCCTCGGTGAGGACTTCGCCTTCCGCGGTTCAATGGGCTACGTCGAAGAGTCTGGCTTTATAGACTACAACTATATCGTTCGTGAGCCCGGCGTATCTAACCCACAGCCAGACTTCAGCAACCCTACAGATGTCAGCACGAATCTGCGTAAGCAAGCGGACAACAATGGCAACGAAACCGTTTACGGTCGCGCCTCTCTGCGTTGGAGTCCCATATCAGAACTCGATAGCACGCTTAATTACTACTACCAGAAAGAGAAACCGGAAGGGCGCTCATTAGTTCACACCGCGGCATTTAATACCGGAAAATATGAAAATGCCTACCGCTTTGAAGAGCCTAACGAAGTTAAAAACCAACTTATTAGCTTAGAGCTAAGCTATGACCTTGGTTTTGCTGAACTGGTGTCTGCAACAGGTTATTCCAAGTATGACGAAGAGGGACAGCGTGACCAGACAGATCTGCTACTCGACTTTGAATACGGTTACGAAGATTTCCCTTCGTTTGCCGCATTTACCCGAGAGATCGGCGAAGAGAAGACTTTAACCCAGGAATTACGCTTAGTTTCTACCGACGAGGGTCCATTCTCATGGATTGTCGGCGCTTATTATAATAAGTTCGAAAACGATGCAACCTCGGAAGAGTTTGTCCCCGGTTTACCAGAGTTCTGGGATGTGAACCGTCCAGACAATCTCGAATACTACTCAGTTCTAGATCAAGAGCTGACCGAAAAGGCCCTATTTGGTGAGGTTACTTTTGGTCTGACAGATCAATTAAGCCTGACCTTGGGTGGGCGCTATTACGATTACGAAGATGATGTCACTCAGGGCTTCGACCTGCCGCTGCTTAACACCATCTACGGTGCTGGCCCAGATGATATAAACCCAGATCTAGTGTCAGCCAATGCAACGGACGACGGCACCCTGCTGAAAGGTAATTTGGCCTATCAATACGATGAAGATGTTCTTATCTATGCCACGTATAGCGAAGGTTATCGTATCGGTGGTGTGAATGCGGTCGCCGAATGTCAACCGGATCAAAATCAGGGGCAGAACCTCTGTGCTCTGCCTAATGAAGTACTGATCTTACCTGATGAAACCAATAACTACGAAATTGGCTTGCACAGTGCGCTATTGGATAACACGCTCGAGCTAAATGCAGCGCTCTACTATATCGAGTGGGACGATCTTCAAGTAGATGGACGTACAGAGAATGGCGGCTTACCGATTACGATTAATGGCGCAGAAGCGATGAGCCGTGGTGTGGAAACCTCTGCCCGTTACCTGCTTACCGATGAAGTAATCGTTTACGGTACCTACGCTTACACCAATGCTGAATTGACCGAAGATGCTGCAGGTATCGGCGAAGACGGTGATCGCTTACCCGGCTCACCAGAACATCAATTCTCTGCTGGTGCCACCTACAAAACCGAAGTGTGGAATGGCAAACAGCTTGAAATTGGTTACACCATGACGGCGCAAAGCGACATACTAACAAAAACTGGCGAAAGAGATTTTGGCGAATCCCTTGCCGGTTACGCCATCCATAACCTATCAGCCAAACTCAGTTTCGATGATTGGGTTGTCACCTTATATGCCGATAACTTCACTGACAAATATGCACTCACATCAGTACGTGAAGACTATAGCAAGATCCGTCAAGTCGGTGACTTCGACCTTCGTCGTTATGGTCATTACGTCAATGAACCACGCACTGTAGGTCTCAATGTTACCTACTTCTTTGGTGACTGATTAGCTCAGCAACTCGTAAAGCGGCAGCGTTTACCCGCTGCCGCTTTTCATGTTACAACCGCCTAACCGCCTCGTCGAAGCGATGACAACAAGGCGCTCAAACTTTGTGATTTAAACAGGTCATATTTTGCCGAATCCTTCGCTACAACAGCTTCATCTCGCTGCACAACAGGCTCTGAACAAACAGGCGTTTCGCGAAGCACATCAATACTGCTTAGCTATGCTCAAATTAAAACCAGATCATGCCGATGCCCACTTTCTACTAGGTATGATCGCTTTCTCCATGCAACAGATGAGCAAAGCGTTAGGCTTAATAGAGCACGCAAGCAAACTTGCCCCCGCAAATGCTGAATACTATGCACAACTGGCCCGTGTTCAGGCGATGCTCAACAACTCAACAGCTGCATCAGCTACTCTGGAAAAAGCGATTGCACTTCAGCCAACAGACGCCTTGACATTAGACACCATAGGTGTGGTTTACAGCCGTATTGGCATGCATCAACAAGCTGCGAAATATTTTCAACGCTGCACAGCACTCAAACCAAAAAACGCAGGCTACTGGTACAACCTCGCGGCCTCGTTACGCTTCACTGGCGACTTCGAACAAGCCCGCGACGCCTACGAAAAGGTAATATCTATTAATCCGCAGTTGTATGCTGCCCACTCATCGCTTGCCGATCTTGGGGGTATCGATGCCAGCAACAATCATATTCAACGCCTTGAGCGATTGATGCAGCAAAGCAAGAGTATTGATGGCCAGGTACACCTAGGGCATGCCCTGCTAAAAGAGTACGAAGCGTTGGCTGACTATGAGAAAGCCTTCAAAGCCCTCAGCCGCGGCAACCAAGCGAAAAAAAAACAACTCAACTATCTCATTCAACATGACCAGCAGCTATTTGACGCTATGGAGCGGGCTTTCGCTGACTATCAGTTTGATGCAGCAAAAGGGTGTAGCGATGACCAGCCAATATTTATTACTGGTATGCCCCGCTCAGGTACCACCTTGGTTGATCGCATAATTTCAAGCCACAGCAAGGTATTCACCGCTGGCGAGCTACAAAATTTTGGCGTAGCGATGAAGCGCAGCGCAAATACAACCTCAAAACAGGTCTTGGACACAGAAACGATTGCTCAGGCAATGAATATTGACTTCGCTGAGCTTGGTCAAACCTACATCAATAGCACGAGACCGCAAACAGAGGGGCATCGTCACTTCACTGACAAGATGCCGCTGAATTTTTTCTACCTCGGTTTTATCCATAGCGCCTTACCCAACGCCAAATTAATCTACCTGCGGCGCAATCCAATGGATACCTGCCTCAGTAACTTTCGTCAGCTATTTGCCCTCAACTTCAGCTACTACAACTACTCATATGATCTACTAGACACTGGGCGTTATTACCTGATGTTTGACCAGCTAATGAAGTTTTGGGAGAAAAAACTGAGTGATAAGTTACTCTGTGTTGACTATGAAATGTTAGTCGCCGAACCCGAGCAAGAGATCAAACGCATACTTACATTTTGTGGTTTGTCATTTGAAAAAGGCTGTATCGATTTCCACCTCAATAGCGCCCCCGTCGCGACAGCTAGTGCAGTACAAGTACGCCAACCGATGAACAGCAACTCAATCGGCCGCTGGCATCGCTACAAAACACAATGCGAGCCACTTAAAGCCCTATTACAAGATGCTGGGCTAACGATTGAGTGATTATAAGCCTAAGCGCAACAACTTTGAGCTTGCAGGCTGATGCAGCTAGCACTCCGCACGCACAAATTTCGCAGCAGCGGTTGCGTAGATAGCAGATGAGTCAGCCAGCTCAGCATTAAGCCAGAACACGGCTCTGCGCTGTTTAACCAGCGCCGCTGAAACATGCAGTTGTAAACCGACAGCCACAGGCCGCACAAACTTCACGTTCAGCTCTGCCGTCAGTGCTTTTACCCCGTGATGAAACAGACAGTGGGTCATTGCTGCATCCAACAGCGTGGAGATCACGCCACCATGCATGATCCCCGAATAGCCTTGCCACGCTGCAGTGATCCGACAATCTGCAGCAACGCTCGATGCTGACGTGGTAGAGAACCCCAAACCGAGCGTCAGCGGGTTCATTTGTGGATCACCGCAAGCAATACACTGCTGGTGAGAAGCGGCTAACGACTGATGGTTGGCCGCCGCAACCGCTGGCACTAACTCAGACATCCGTCGGCTCACTTATCTGATAAAGATGATCACTGCAGCGCTGCTGGCAGCCACAGAGGGCGTTACTCGATACAGCACCACGCCCAACTGACGCGATATCACTTTGCTCAGCAGCAGCTAACGGGCGTTGCTTGATGCTCGCCAAACGCCACCAAAGTAGCGCCATGCTGGCACCGACGATAGCCAGACTCAGTAACATCTGAGGTAGCCAACGGATCAAGAATGGCAGCATTTGCCAGCCCCTTTGTTCCGCCCGCCTTTGCAGCCTTTGCCATCACCATGCCCGTGGCTATGATCGTGACGGTGCTCATGACTGTGGCCATGACCACATCCTTTACCCTTCCCTTTGCCTTGGTGATGCCCGTGGCTACCACAACCGCACTGCTCGGCCTCGGCGTTTTCCTGACAACAGGATTCTGTTGTTACGTCCTGTTCATCGTGCTTATGGCCGCAGCACTGATGCCCCTCTTTATTTTTGCCATGGACATTTATCGAAGGACGCCCTTGGGAAAAATGAGTTAGTGGCGTTAATGGGCTATTCCGTTTAACCACTTCAGATAGATCAACGCGCCCACTGCTTAAATGAAATACGGAGAAAGATAACGACAACAAACGTTGCAACATCTTCTCACCGATATTGCGCACCACGAGTCGCTCAACACGATATTCAGCCAGCATCTGCAGCAGCTTAGCTTTGCCCTGGCAGTTAGCTCTCAGGGCTGGATTTTGTTTGCTGCCGATCGCTTTGCCCTCTTCGTTGAAAAAGACAAAACTGGTGGCCTTACTAAAATGAGAAGCAACGGTGTCACTATCCATAGGTATTGCGGTAATCATAAGTACTCCTAATCATCACTAGCTTGCATCATTAGCGCTTTACCCTGAGTCAGACAATCCACCACTTTGAAACGAGCAGATTTAAGAATATTGGCCAGAGTTTGGCGCGATACTTCCATCTGTACCGCAGCTTGCTGTTGCTGCATCCCTTCCAGATCCACTAAACGTAGCGCTTCATATTCATCAGACGCGAGGGTGATCTGTTCGAGCTGTGCCATAGGCACACCGTTTGGCTTAAAGCAGCTGTTAGCGGGGTAACCGCATACGGCACGAGGAATTCTGGGTCTAGGCATATCGCCTCCTAAATGGCATATGCTATTTATAGCGTAGTATCTAGCATATGCCAAATACTTATTTCTCTTTGATAACGGAAAATAGCACTGGGCACCACGGCTGATGACCAACAGCACCAGCAATTAATAGGCGAATAGCCAAGGCGATAACCACAGTGATCGACTATTGTCTTTCCAATATGAGGGTGAGATCTCCATCCATAGAAGCGAATTTAAAAGCAGAGCGAAAAGCAGATAATGAATGATGAAACAGAGCCAGCGCCGATCGCCGCCATTGACTTAGGCTCCAACAGTTTTCACCTATTGATCGGGCGTTTTATTAGCGGCCACTTTCAGATCCTTGGCAAAGAGAAGGTACGCGTGCAGCTTGCACAAGGCTTGGATGATAATGACCAGTTAAGTGATGAGGCGATCGTTCGAGGGCTAGATACGCTCAAACAGTTTAGCGAGCGGCTCAAAGATATCGCTGCGGATGATATTCGTATCGTCGCCACCTATACGCTGCGCAAAGCACGCAATCGACGAGAGTTTCTCCGCCAGGCACGCGCTCTGCTGCCCTGCCCCATAGAAGTTATCTCAGGCTCAGAAGAAGCGCGCCTGATCTATCAAGGCGTGGCACATACCCAACCGGGTAAAGAGCACCGGCTAGTCGTTGACATAGGCGGAGGCAGTACCGAATGCATTATTGGTCAAGGTTTTACTCCATTAAAGCTAAATAGTCTGGATGTCGGCTGTGTCACCTTTAGCGAGCGATTTTTCGATGCCAGCAAAATCACCAACAAACAGTTCAAACAAGCAGAATTCGCCGCAGGCAGACTCATCGCCCCCATCGCCAGCAGCTACAAGAAAGTATCCTGGAAGCAGGCTTTGGGTTGTTCCGGCACGATTAAAGCGATCGCCTATTGTCTGGAAGTCATGACGTTAGACAGCGCAAACATCTCTGATGCAAGCCTGCAGAAACTGAAACAAAAGTTTTGTGACGATGGCAAGGTGGATCTAAAGACGTTTACAGAAATAGCCAGCGAACGAGCCAATGTACTGCCCAGTGGCCTGGCGATCCTGATCGCACTGTTTCACGAGCTTAGCATTGACGCCATGCAGTTTTCTGAAGCAGCCCTGCGCGAAGGCTTAGTCTATGAGATGGAAGAGCGAATGCGCCATCACGACATTCGTGAGCGTACGGCAATGAGTCTAATAGAGCGCTATCAAGTAGACCAAGTACAAGCCGTGCGCGTGCAAACAACCGCTGTCACCCTCTATCAAGCACTAAAGAGCGATTGGCAACTGAATGGGAAAAAGCTCAAGCCGCTGCTTAACTGGGCGGCTCTGCTGCATGAGATTGGCATCTCTATTCACTTTAAAGGCTTCCACCGTCACGGTGCTTATATTTTGGAGCACACCGAGCTACCCGGTTTTAACGCCGAAGAGCAGCAGCTACTCGCGAACCTAGTGTTAAAACACAGGAAAAAGCTCTCGGATGAGCTGCCAATGTTTACCCTATTTGAACAGGACGATGTGCTTAAGCTGGTGCTCATTTTGCGGCTATCCACGCTGCTTCATCTGCATCGTAGCGACGATCTATCCACACCGCAGATCCACGCCAAGGATGACACTTTGTATCTAAGCTTTGATGGCCTTTGGTTAACGGAACATCCGTTGTTAGAAGAGCGCTTAGAACAGGAGGTTAAAGAGTGGCTAAAACTAGATAAAAAACTCGTAATAGAGGCTATGCCAACAGACACCATCGATGGTGTTTAACAGGCTATATTCAACTCGAAAATCGGTTGCAGAGAGCCGCTACAATGAACTCTCGCAACGAGTCGCCGCTAACAGCCTGCCGTAATTAATTGGTATTGCGGCAGTGCACCATCTGATGCAGCCTGAGTGTATTGGAAGTAACAGTTGTCATCACGTACGTCATTGTTGCTATCCAGATCAAAGCCGAGATAAGAGTTTGCGGAGCCAGGCAAATTGACTCCGGAGCCGTTCTTACAAGTGCCCTGACACATCAATAACAATTCATCAGAAAAATCGACCATCTCGGCGAGGTCTTCATTATCCAGGTAGCGCCAGATCAAGCGCAGATCGTAACTACCGTCGCCATTAACATCGACATCCGTAATGCGCCCATCAGAAGATGAATCCACCGAACCAAAGCTAGGCATTTTGGACTTAAAATTCACGAAATCGTTGGCAGTTTCGGTTGCCACTTTCACCTGACGCAGCACTTCGATACGTGCGTCGGTAGAGAAATTGATAAATTTAGGCAGTGCCACCACAGCGAGTACGCCGAGGATAATGATCACCACGACCAACTCTATCAAGGTAAAGCCTTTAGCTGGTTGCCTTGCTATAACAGCGCTCTGGGTAGTTCTGTACTTCATGACACATAGTGTAAATTAAACAATATAAGAAAACGTGAATACGGCTCAAAAATTGGCCTAAGAAAAAGCGATACGAAGCACAGGGCTTGGTATCGCTTTGATACAACTAAGAGATAGTTAGCTCATTTAGAGCGCGTACTTAGCGCCAAATTGCAGGCGGGTCATGTCACCCTTATCACCGGATTCCAGTTCACGCTCGGCGTACATCAGCTCTAGGCCAAAGGTGAGTTTTGGCACAGGTGAGTACATCAAGTTAGCATGGGCGCTGTATGACGACTTATTCGCGTACATGCCGGTATTGTCCTCATCGTTGTCTGCCGAGATGGCACCACCGTAGAAATTGGAGCGCCACTGATCGTTCCACCAATGACGGTAGGAGACAAAACCTGCAACACTGTCAATCGCCTCCAGATTACCACTGTCATCAATCGAACCACCGTTGATAAAGTTCAAACCCACATAGCGTCCTAACCCAGCGCCGCCGGTCAGCATGAAACGAATATCATCCTTACCCAATGGCACTTTACCGGCAAACGAGAGCCCATAGCTGACATCAGTATCGTCTTGCCCGTCAGTATCGTATTTCAATTGGCGAACTAAACCAGACAGCGAGTAACTGCCATAATCGGTGCTCATGTTATAACGCACGATAGCGTCAGGCAGCATGCTATCGTCGCTATCAATTCGACCGCCACCTGGTTGATCTGAGCCACCAGCATAAGGTGTATAGGTGGTTTCTGGGTTTTCCAACGAGAACTGCCAGTTATCCATGGTGTAACGCACCATCGCTTGACGGGCGAACACGGTACTCTCTGACACCCCTAAGAAATCTACTGCTTCCGGCAGTACCGCCGTATTTTGGAAGGTGGTCCAAGTCTGACCAAATAACCAATTATCATAGGTGAAAAATGCGTGACGTATACGCGGCTCATAGCTGCTGGAAACCCGCTCGTTACCGCCAGGCGTCGCCATGAAGTCCATCTCCAGGAAGGTCTTAATGGTGTGCTCATCTACTTTAGTCGCAGTACTGAAATTAAAGCGGGTGGTTCTGGCATGTGCGTCCATGGTGGTGTCACCGTCATCACAACCATTTGGATCAGTACAAACAGGAATAGTCGACGCCACATAAAACTGACGACCAATATTGTTTGACGACAACTTGCCGTCGCTATAATCACTCCAGAACGAATCCAGTTTGATGTAACCACCAAATGAAAACTCAGTTTGGTCCAGCGCATCACCGAGCGTTTGCAGCTTGACTGCCGCGCTGGCAGAGCCACTTAACAAGGCAATTGCCACCGCTGTGGCTAGAGACGAATTTTTCATTATATGCTCCTTTCTATTTCGTCATATTGCTGGCTGGACCACCTGTTCAACCAGCATGTAAGTGCTTCTTTTCTTATAATAAAAAGCCGTGGTCATCGCCCACGGCTGAAACTCACTCTTCTAAGGTGCTCAAGTCACCCTCATCCTGGCCCAGCGCCCGCGCCCTTAAAACACGACGCATGATCTTGCCTGAACGGGTTTTGGGTAGCGCCTCAACAAAGCTCACCTCTTCCGGCATGGCTATTCGGCCAATCTCAGAAGCGACATGCTCCTTTAACTCTTGCGCAAGCGGCTTGTCTGCCGTCACGCCCTCTTTCAAGATCACATAGGTATGGATCACATTACCTTTGATCTCATGGGGTAAACCGATAGCTGCGGCCTCAGAAACACTGTGATGACTGACCAACGCACTCTCGATTTCCGCCGTACCCAAGCGATAGCCTGATACCTTAATCACCTCATCCATGCGGCCGATGATCCATAGATAGCCATCCTCATCGACCTTGGCGGAATCCCCTGCTTTGTAGTAATCCTTATCGCCGTAATCGCCCCAATACAGCTCGGCATAGCGGGCATCATCCTTATAGATGGTGCGCGCCATCCCCGGCCATGGGTTCTTAATAACTAATTTGCCCTCTTCCCCAGCAGGTACCTCGTTACCCTCATCATCAACAATCCCAATCTCATTGCCGAAGAAAGGCTTAGTGGCCGATCCGGGTTTCAGTGGCGTGATCGGCAGCGGGCAGATCATCGCGCCACCGGTTTCGGTCTGCCACCAGGTATCAATGATCGGGCAACGACCGCCACCAATTACCTCGTGATACCAACGCCACGCTTCCGGGTTAATCGGCTCACCCACCGAGCCCAATAAACGCAAACTGGACAAGTCATGACGCTGCGGCCAGCGGTCACCAAAGCGCATCAGTCCACGCAGTGCCGTTGGTGATGTGTAGAGAATATTGATGCCGTATTTCTCCACCATCTGCCACCAGCGATTCGGGTAGGGATAGTTCGGTGCCCCCTCATACATCATCACCGTGGCGCCATTAATTAGTGGCGCATACACGATATAGCTATGGCCGGTGATCCACCCGGGATCAGCCGCACACCAGTAGCGATCACCAGGCTTGATATCAAACATCATCCGGTGTGTTGTCGCCGTATAAACGGCATACCCACCATGGGTATGTAACATCCCTTTTGGTTTGCCCGTGGTGCCAGAGGTATAGAGAATAAACAGCGGATCTTCGGCATCCATCGGCTCAGTCGGACACTTGGGCGACGCAATCGGCAAACTTTGCAAATCGTGGTACCAAAAATCCCGCTCCGACTCCATCTCGGCGTCAATACCGTTATTACGTACCGTGATACACACTTCGATTGTCGGCGAACGCTTCATCGCTTCATTGGCGATCGCTTTTAGATCAATCGGTTTACCTCGACGGAAACCACCATCAGCCGTGATCAGCACCCGGCTCTCTGCGTCTTCGATCCGCGCCGCCAGCGCTTCATAACTAAAGCCGCCATACACCACTGAATGCGCCGCACCTATCTTGGCGCAAGCCAGCATGGCAAAAACCAGTTCAGGGATCTGCGGCATGTAGATAGTGACGATATCGCCCTTCTGCACCCCCATGCTTTTCAGCACGTTGGCAAACTGGCTCACTTCACGGTTCAACGCATAGTAAGAAAAAGAACGAACTTGCCCCGCTTCGCTCTCCCAAATAATCGCCAGTTTATTCCGCGTTTCACCCGTCAAGTGACGGTCGATGGCGTTATCAACAATGTTGATTTCGCCACCTGTAAACCATTTGTAAAAAGGTTTGTTACTATTATCTAACACCTTGTCCCACGGCTTGATCCAACGCAATGTTTCAGCCTGCTCAGCCCAGAAGGCTTCGCGGTTTTCAATCGAGTACTGATACAGCTCGTCGTAGTTCTTAACGAGCGCGTTGTCGAGGATCTCTTGGCTGGGGTGTACCAGCGCCATATTCTGCTTATCTGCCATACCCGGCTCCCTGTGTTAATTCGGAGTTATCGCGTTGATAGCAACAAAAGTTAGGCGTGCAGCAAGGATTGCGGTATTGGACTTTGGTCGTAGTAGGCAGGAATAGAGGATTAGACTTTAGTCGAACGCCCCCCTAATTCAGCTCGGTTTTAGTGTGGAATGTTGATAACAACATAAGTCAGAGAGCACAAAAAAGCAGTGTTCCATCAGTGTAAGCTGGCATGGCCTCTACCTGCTTTTGGTCACCAGATCGTTCGCCTTTGCTGCGGTAATAATCAGCAAGCTATTTTAGCGCAACAGCATAGCTAAGCGGCTCAATTGGCAAACAGCGCTGTTATGTTTTTTTCAGCTCTTTCATAAAGTTATTAAGGTGAGGCCGGAACTGTTTGAACAGTTCATTTTTACTATTTTTTAGCATCACCTCGCCAAATAGCTTTAATCCGACGGCAAACGCCGTGGCATCTGTTTCATCAAGGGCCATTTTGCCCTTCATCACTTCAACGATATTCAAAATATCGTCGTGATTTCTTGCCTCAAAGGTTAACGGGCTTAACGCAAGCGAGTTGCCTTGCTTGTCTTCTATGTGCTCAATGGTGAAACGGTATAAATGGCCTTTCATCATTCTCTCCCAGCAGCGGTCGCTGATAGCACGTTGGCCTAATCACTCAACGACCAAACGCCAACAAGCTTGCGCTATCTTTCGAGTCGCTTAATTAGACTAGCCTAATTTTCAGGGGCGAACGTCATACCGAGCACTTACGCCCAATAGCCAAACATCTATACAAAACAGCGAGGCAACTAAGTAAGATAAACGGCAAAAATAACATTCAGACCGCGTTCATCTGCTATTCCTACGCGCCTGGCTTTTAAATAGATAGATTGATGACTTAGCTCGTTATGAGACAACTTTGCCAAGCAGGTGCGCATTGTAAAAACGACGGTTCTTGTAGACAGCTTTTTGAAGATAGCCCTCTGCAGTAAACCCTGATTTCTTAAGTACTGCCAGTGACGCGGCATTCCCCTCAAACACCATTGCCTGTAAACGAACGATATCAGTAGTTTCGCTGACTTCGCGAGCCAACAGATTCAGTGCCTCAGTAGCAAAGCCTTGCCCCCAAAAGGGCTTAGCCAGCCAATAACCAACTTCAGCTGACTTACTGAACTCAGCTTGTTTTCGATGTGCGCCAATACAGCCAGCCAGAACACCATTAACTTCAATAGCCCGAACAAAGTCAGCTTTGCTGCCTTCGCAAATCCACCACTTCGCATCAGCATCTGTGTATGGCTGAGGAATGACAGTGCTAAGGTATCTCACTACGTCATCGCAGTTTAGGTACTCGACAAGCAGTTCTAGATCCTGATTTTCGAAATGACGTAATTTCAACATCGCCTTACCTAATAACGCCTGTGCATGTTCGATCTTAACTGCACCAATCAACGGAGACTTTACGCGCCTTATCAGAATCAACGGGGCCAGCGTTGAAACCGCACTCGTTACTGCCACACATGTAGCCAAACATTCCAATGACTTCACCATACTCAGTGGTTGCTGCAACACTTTGATTGTTAATGAAATAGAGTTTGGTTTCATTATTTCCGCTCGGTACCGCTAACGGGATAGGGATAATAAATACAAAAGCACCCACACCAGACCAGTTATATCCATCATGGTATGACAGGACAGTGCATTTTCCTTCGGTGTAGCTATCATCAGGATTACCCCACAACTCAATGAGTTGCTCTTGGGTGTACGCTTGTTTACGTGCACCAAAATCAAATTTGTTACGTTCAGAGGAGACCGTAAAGTCTTCTTTCTTATTTTCGAAAGTTCCATAACTGCCAACCGCTAACCCTACGCAACCACTTAAATGCAATACAAATAACAGAATAAAAACTACACGCATGATATTCCCTAAAATTTAACACCTAAACCACAGATAATATCCTGCGGCTCGCCTTACCGTGGCACCTGTACCCGCGAGGAGAAAAGTGAAGAGTTAGTCGCTGGTATTTTTATGACTGTACACTAAAAAGACCAATGAATTAAACAGATAAGATTGGCCATCAAAACTACTTTTTTCTGGCTTTTTTCGCTGCACTAAGGCAATTGTCTAATGTTGCGCAATTAAATCCATAGAACGCAACATTGTGTACGCAATCGTTCATGCAGGATCCACCACTATATTTCTTATATTCCGAACTCAATTCATTACATATATAGCTGATGGTATCTATATTTAGGTATGATTCAGAGCTTAGAAAGACCATCACACCTTCAAAAGGTGAGTAGTTTATTGATAAAGATGTGTTTTCCGACACCTCATCTTTGAGGTTTGTTATTATTTCTTCTTTTATTACAGCGTAATATGCCAAATCAAATAATATCGCATTTCTTTTCTCCCGAGTTAGCCCACTCGCATTAACCATAGTTAATGTCATTAAGAATGCTGTGTCTCTCTTCTTTTCGGATGAACCATAGTCAACAATTTTCAAGCATTCTTCAAACTTAGATATGTATGTATCTATTAACTCCATTTAAAAACCCTTAATATCAATATGCGCAAAAAGAAAATAATCCAACTGATTATATGGTTTTAATTTTTTAAATCATTCACATGCTAAAACGTGAAACGAAAAGCATGAAACAGAGAGAGATGACCGCCACGACACTCAAACATCATGTTGTGGGGTCAAATCGCGCTTTTCACCGTTTCATGAGATCTAAACTGCAACTCCGCCAAACGTTTATACAAAGGCGAGCTCTGCAACAAGCGGTCATGACTGCCCACATCTACCAGTTTGCCATGTTCCAACACCGCAATGCGGTCGACATGGGCCACAGTCGCCAAGCGATGGGCAATAATCAGCGTAGTACGCTCTTTCATTAACTCATTCAACGCTTGCTGAACCAGATGCTCTGACTGGGCATCTAACGCACTGGTGGCTTCATCCAACAACAAGATCTTAGGATCGGCCAAAATAGCGCGGGCAATGGCCAAACGCTGCTTTTGCCCACCGGACAGTTTCACGCCCTGCTCACCCAAAAAGCTGTGATAGCCGTCAGGCAGCTCCAAAATAAAATCGTGGGCATGGGCGGCTTTCGCTGCCGCTTCTACTTCTTGTTGTGAGGCATCCGGTTTCCCAAACCGAATATTATCCACCACATTGGCGCTAAACAGCACCGGCTGCTGAGGCACCAATGCATACAGATCCCTTAGACTTTCCAGATCCATATCTCTGATGTCTGTATCCTGAATCTTGATACCGCCGACTTGCGGATCACGAAACCGCAGCAGCAAATCAAACAGTGTCGATTTACCCGAGCCTGACGGCCCCACCAAAGCGATACGCTCACCCTGCTGAATATCTAAATTAAAAGCATCCAACGCTTTTTGATCTGGGCGCGATGGGTAGCTAAAGGCCAAATCGTGAATGGAAATCAACGGTCCAGATTTGGCGAAGTCCACTTGCTGAGTCTGTGCAGGGGTTTGAATATCCGGCTCGGTCGCGATCAATTCACGTATGCGTTCGGCAGCACCGGCGGCACGCTGCACATCACCATAAACTTCGGTCACGGCGGCAAGCGAACCGGCCACCATAATGGCGTAAAACACAAAGGCCGAAAGATCACCGGCAGACAGGTTTCCCGCCAGCACATCGGTCCCTCCGATATACAACATCACGGTGACAGCCCCCATCACCATAATCATTACCAAGGCAATCAAAAACGCGCGATAACGAATACGATGTAACGCCGTTTGAAAGGCACCTTCTGCACCATCAGCAAATTGCTGGCTAACTAACGCTTCGCGGGTAAATGCCTGCACCACCTTAATATGCTGCAAGCTTTCACCGGCCCAAGCGCCTACCGTGGCTACCTTGTCTTGGCTGTCTTTAGATAAACGCTTTACCTTGCGACCAATCACAATCAGTGGGAACACAATAAACGGCACCACCGCCAACACCACCAGACTGAGCTTAACGTTACTGATAAACATCAGGGTGATGCCGCCCAAGAAAGTGAGCGTGTTTCTCAGCGCAAACGAGAAAGAGGAACCAATCACGGTTTGCAGCAGGGTGGTATCCGTGGTGACACGGCTTTGAATTTCACCCGCCAGATTATCTTCAAAAAAGCTCGGTGGCAGTTTCAGTAAACGGCCATACAACTGGCGACGAATATCCGCGACCACCCGTTCACCGATCCAGGACACCATAAAAAATCGGAAATAAGCGCCAATGGCCAGGCCCACAATAATCAGCAAAGTGACTTGTAACGCTGAAGCCAGACCGTCATAGGATTCAGCACCAAAGCCATTATCAATCATCAAACGAATGCCCTGCCCTAAAGACAGAGTCAACGCCGAGGTAAAAACCAAGGCGACAATGGCGATCGCCAAACGGGTTTTATAGAACTTAACAAACTGCCAAAGCCAGGAAAACATGATGATACTCAATAATGCGGTAAGCCAATCATCATATGGGTTTGCGGAGAGGTTGTCAGGGGTAGTGGTGCCGTGCGAACGGGGCTAGCGCGGTTTTAAGCGAGACCACAGCGAGGCGAGAACGTCCCTGAAGCGGCTAGCGACCAGTGCTTGCAAGCTTAGACTTCATAGCGAAAGGAGCTAAGCAAACACCTTAAGCGATCGTGTTACAAGGCGTTAATGGAGCCACATAGAACCCAAATGCTGACAAAGAACTCTGAACTCCAACAGAGGTTGACCATTCGGTGTCAAAACGAGCAGAGAGGATTAGTCACTGCCTGCCATCTTTGGCGAATGCCTGATACGCCAATTCATCTTGGTACTGGTCAAATCTCAGGTTGTAAGTCTGATACTCAGCGCTTTGCAGATCCTGCTGCTGACGTATAAATCTGTTCTCATCCTCTAATGAGTGTTGCTCACCTGAGTGAAAAAATCCTCAGCTACGTTGCGATCCAACAGCACGATGTAGATGAACAGAATGGACAACGTAATAAGCATCGCTTTAATCAGTCCGTTGTTTTTGGATCCATAGGTTAGGTTTCCTTTAACTCTTTAAGTACCCATGTTGCTCTTTCTAATTCATTAAGACTCGAGATGAGTTGTTCTCTCATGGAGGTTAGAGTCTGGTTACTAAGCGAGCCTTCAACTGTGACGTTCAAACAGTATCTTTCTTCGACAAATCGAACTCGAACACCATCAACGTATATCCAATAAACATTGTGTTCTTCTTCATCCTCAACAAGGCTTTCATGAGTAAAATCAAAATCGTAAAGCGCCTTAACCAGGTTGAAGTCAACGCTGAACCCCATGGCTTTCTCCAATCTCGCCATGTCCTCTTCGTGGTGTTCCTTCCAGTTAACTTCGTGGCTCCATAGCGCTTGCCGAATATCATAAATATGGTTTCTGGCTTTATCTTTTCTAGTTAGCTCCCAGCGGGGCCATTTTCGATCAGTCAGCCTTTGCCAAGTCCAACTTTCTATATCCAGCTTCCAGTCATCGATGTTTTCTCTCAGAGGCGAGTCCAATCCAGTTTCAACCAACCCCTTTGTTATGGTGATGAAAGTTTGGTTTGGATCGAGAGTAGCTTCATGGCAGTGAATCCAACGGGGCGATTTACCGCTACTGTTAATCGGACTAATTTTAAAATCATCCAGATCAAGTAGATAAAGCTGAGTAGAAGCCTCTACTCTTTCTTGTGGATATCCAAGGCTACCGATCAGCACTATTTTGTTGCTAACTAATGTTGCAGTATGAAAATCTGTCGGCGGAAAGTCGGTTTTTGGATAGCAATAGAAGTCGAACTCTCCATTTGGATGCTCGACGATTACATCGTTATAGATATAGAAGTCAGGATCATAATGATCTTCATGCTCTCCCCCTATGTAAATGATGCGGCCATCGGGAAGTTCAGTTTTTGTTTGTCCAAAACGGTCAAAACTCCATGTCGGGCCCTCGTCGAAAGGAGAAGGGCCATCCATCTTCTGTGTCGATGAATAACCACACAATTTTGAACGCACTAACCACTCCCACACAGTAGACTCAATTTTCTGGGGATTTGAATTCCCAAAGCGCGGGGAGCGCCACTCTTTAAACAGTGATGGCGTAACACTATGCTCTTTTGGATCGATTTTATCTTCCATGGTATTTATTCTTTTTGCTTGGTACTGCAATCAGCAGCCATCTAGGACAGCCATCTTTTACTACGTATGAAGAATTACCTTTGAGCACTCAGAGTTCAATAGTCATTGAGCTAAAAATATAGTGGAATGGGTGTCTTTTATTTTTAGCGCGTCCGAGCGAGGAACGAGCGTTGTTGAACTTTTTGTTAGGGCTTTTCATTGCTCTGGATAAATATCTAATTGCAGCTCTATATTTGCCGCACCAAAACGAGAAAGCAAATCAGGACTAAAGATAAGCCCGAAATTCCTCGCACCGTAAAGGGAGACATATAACTCTAGTCTGCCACCAGATTCATGGAACGATGCGAAAGATGCAAATTTTGGCGTGAGTTCTTTGTATATTTTTTCAAGATAATCTTCTAACTGCCACGTTTCTGAGTCCGTTTCCTCTTCAGTTAACCGAGTAACCCAATAGCTATTTGGTCGAGTACCGCCGATTGAGGTGCCTTTAGGAGTTTTTCTTTCTTCACCAGCAACCCAGCTAACACTAGGCTGCTTTTCAATCAATTCACTCATAAATGCCAGATCATCCTTAGGATGCTTAGCTCGAAGAGAGATTATGAATGTGTATGGATGCATATTTGCTCTAACGCCCGCAACACCGGACAATTTGGAGCGCAGCGGAAAATTGGTCCGCGTGATTGCGCTTGTTAACTCTTGAACCGTGAGAGGGTTGTAAAACAAGTTTTAATGACATTTTCCAAAACTTCTCTCATGGCACTGTAAAATTCAATCTCATTTGAAAACGCGGCATCAAACGCTTTTTCAATATAAGGGTCCATTATGAACTTCTTGCTTTTATATACGTCGTAAATTTCTATCAAATAGCCGTAGTGTTCTGGAAGCTTTAGCTGCCCTTTGCTCGTGATGAAGCTAGGCATAATTCCATTTTCAGCTTTGTCTTTTTCACTTACGGCGTGGCACTCATCATCGAAATACACATCTGCTATCAAAGAGAGAAGGGCCACAGCAGCACCTTTCATTAGCAAGTCGCATTCGCCGCCCGTAAGGAAAATAGTTTTACCAGAACTTCCTTCAACTTCAAGGAAGCTAAACGGGTCGAACTTACCTAATTCCAGCTCTGAAAAATCACCACTCTGCACTATTGCATCAACGAACATATATAGTACGTCTTTTAAAGCATTCTCAGCTTCTTTGTGATTTTCTTCATTCAGGTGCATTAATTATCCGTAGAGTTAACGCCTTTGATAACAGGACCTATAACGCGCCCAAAAAAAAGCTAGAAAGGACAGCCATTTCTTACTACGTATGAAGAATCACCTTTAAGCAATCAGAATTCAATAGTCATTGAGCTAAAAATATGACTTGAGACTTGTTAACTGACTATTTTTTAGGGGTGTTTTACGATTTGAAGCTGAACCACAAAAAGCAAGACACACCAGCCTCTTCCCCAGGGAGAATGAAGCATGATGCATTGACGAAAGAGGTGCGTTTCGGTTTAGCCGGTCGGTGGCGTTAACGCTGGGCCATATACTCGGCTTCTCGCGTTGGCTTGCGCATAGCGTTTTCTACTCGTGGGATTACCAATCACGGTGCCGCGTGACAGATTTTGCTTTTGAATGGCAGCAATGAAGGTTTCTGCGTCTAAACCTAAGCGTTCCAGAATAGGTGGTGTGTCTTTGGGGATACTGCCGCGTTTGTCTTTTCGTTGTGCCCTACCCGTCCAATCAACCAGTTCAAGGTAATCAGCGAAGCTAAACGGAATACCGTCAGTCCTATCTTGGTGGTGATTGCCTGAGAAATCTTGCAGTAAAGGGGTTTTAGGTGTGTCGCTGCTAGTTTTCTCGCTTGAATGTTGTTGCGTCTGTTTCTCACTACTTTGTTGATATTGCTTTAAGCGCTAATGAATTGACACATCGACGGACTGTTCCGGTGTATCGACAACTCCTGCTCTCAGTGGATTCAAATCTACATAAGTCATACAAGCCAACAGCCCAGCTTCATCCAGAATGGCTTGGGACTTAAATCTTCCTTCCCAGAATCTGCCCTTACATTTGTCTTCTTCATTGGCTTTACGGGCAATGTGTTCGTTTAAGCAACGCATATACCAAGAGATATCAGACAAGCGTTCACGCCATTGTTGGATGATGTCGATGGCAACCTGCTTTTCAGCATCCGTAGTGAGCTTTCCTGCTAAATAGCGCCCAACCATTATTGGCCAGGTAAACAGCTTGGCCCAGCGCTCAGCTACTTCAGTATCACTCAGGCTTTCAGCCCTCTTGGGGTTGAGATGTACCACCAGGTGGTAGTGATTGGACATCACCGCATAAGCGCAAAGCTCAATGGTAAAAACTTCACCTAACAGGGCTAAACGCTCTAATACCCATTGTTTACGATGGCTGTAGTCGGTGTTGGTAAATCTATCTTCACCGCACAAGAAAGCACGGCGAACGCAGCGACAAACACAATGGTAGTAAGGCGTATCAGCGGGTGAAACCAGCTCTGAGCGGGGACGAGTCATATCAGCTTCCTTGCTTTCAGATATCTTAGCCAAAAGCGTAGAAGCGGATTAAAAACTCGTCAAACAAAAGTGGGTGTCCTTTTATTTCGTCCCTTGCATTGGTCTTCTTCATTGGCTTTTCGGGCGATATGTTCGTTCAGGCAACGCATGTACCAAGAGATATCTGAAAGGCGTTCACGCCATTGTTGAATGGTGTCGATGGCAACCTGCTTTTCAGCATCCGTAGTGAGTTTTCCCGCCAAGTAACGCCCGACCATGATTGGCCAGGTAAACAACTTGGCCCAGCGCTCAGAGACTTCACTGTCAGTAAGCTGTTCGGCTTTTTTAGGGTTGAGATGCACCACCAGATGGTAGTGATTAGACATCACCGCATAAGCACACAATTCGATGGTAAAGACTTCATCTAACAGGGCTAAGCGCTCTAACACCCAAGCCTTACGGTGGCTGTAGTCCGTGTTGGTAAATCTATCTTCGCCACACAAGAAAGCACGGCGAACGCAGCGGCAAACACAGTGGTAGTAAGGCGTATCGGCTGGCGATACCAGCTCTGAGCGGGGGCGAGTCATAACAGCTTCCTTGCTTATTTATCACTCAAAAAGCGTAGAAAACGAACCTAGAACTGTCAACGTCGAGTGGATGTCCTTGGTCTCTTGATCTTTTACAAGAGTGGGTGTCCTTTTATCTTTTACACTAATGAAAATACCAACGGCCTGATACGGCAATACCTGCCTAAAGGCACATCGATGGCATCAGTAACGCAAGCAGACTGTGAATCTATCGCCAAGCGATTGAACAACCGTCCGAGAAAACGATTAGGCTACAAAACACCTGAAGAGGTATTCAATGAACACTAACCGCTACTGTTGCACTTCAAACTTGATACTAGGCCTCTCGGTCTAATTTTAATTTTTCTCCTAAAAACGTCACATCGCCATTCTCTAATAACTCTATCTTAAGGCTCATGTCTGGATTGTTACCGGTACGAGGTACTTTACCGCCTTTGTTTATAATAGCCTGATAGCTATTCTGAATTTCTTCGGTATGGATAGCTATAAACGAAATTTGTCTTGCTATATCTCGAGGATTATCTGTTTCTATAATAAATCCAGCGTTTCTAGGAGTATCTGGCAACTTAACAGCTATGGTTACAGTCTGCCCTTTCTCTCGTAATTTTTTAATTGCAACAACCAGTTCCATAAAGGAATCGGCGTCAATATTAGACTCTGAGTTTGATTCTTTTTCTTGAAAGACTTCGATAGTTTTTAAAGCTGCATGTTTCCCTAGCTCTGAAATATAACTAGATAAAAACTTTCCTCCGAGGAATGCTACAGTGCCTTTCAAAACTAAGGCCCACGAAGCTGCATCAAGAATAATCTGAACTACATCATTTGGCCCAGCAAAGCCAAATAACTTTTCTTCCGAAGGCGTTAAACCAGTTAACTTAGAGACTGCTAAAGTAATTTCATCAAGCTCTTCTGGAAAAGGTTTATATACAATCCCTAATTCAATTGTTCTCAATTTATCCTCCTAGGCTAACACCCACTTAAGCGGACAAAAACAGTTGGTTAAAATGTGTAGCGAAGCGGAACCTAACCAACTGTTTTTGTTCCGTTTGAAGTTCTTGTTAGAATTTACTTAGTGATGCTAAATTTTTCAGTTGCCAGAACAAGCCCTTTAATAAAACGAATGGCTTTTTCTAATTCATCTCTTTTTATAAGGTGTGGCTTTTCTGGGTCTGTATTTGCTTGATGAGCAGCATCACCACGCTTTGATATTAGCTCATTAAGCGCTTGTCTCGCTTGTGGAGGATGGTAATTATCCCATTTCCAAGAACTCGTAATATCAACTTCAAAATAACTCCTAAATAACAGTTTGATTCTTGCACTATTAGGATTAAAGAAACGCTTTAAATCTTCATCGACTCGTCTTTGCACAAAGTTTCCTAAAGGGCTGCCATTAATATTTATTAGCCAAACTTTAATTTCTTCTTTGAATCGATCTTTTACGTATGTTTCCCAAGCTGCTAATGCCATTACTATCCCTGCTCTTTTCAAGGCTTCAGGGTTCTGCTCTATTTCAGAGTTTTTTTCACTATCAAAACGAGACAGTAATCCCTCTGCATCTTTGATTGATAGTTCAAATAATTTGCCAGCTTTTGTCATAGGTAAACACTCATATTTGATTGAAATTCTAACGCTAAGCAGATATACACGGGGAACCTATCTGGATAAGGGGTACATGTATACCTATCCCTACCTGTCCCCTATCCTACTTTTCAATAATTTAGAGTTAACATCTTAACCCACTGTTCCTGTTGCTTTTATCAGTCAGGTCACAAAATCCTCTGAAATAAGGGGCATAACATTTTGTTAAATCGATCACCTGAGATCTCAGACAGCATTGTAAATTTGTGGCCCTTCGCGTTTTTTGGTGGGTCACCCTTTCTTAACTCTTTGAACCTGTGCATCATTTAAGGCCTCATCTCTTAGCTTAAAGTTGTGCATGGATCAGCGAACACTATACGAACGTATCCTTAAT